>JARIHB010000079.1 GCA_029288515.1 Candidatus Saccharimonadota bacterium
CCTTATCGTCGGCAGCGTCAGATGTGTATAAGAGACAGACATCTGACCAGTTTCTCTAAGACATACGCCGGTAAAGATACCAAACGTCTAAAATATTTCAACGAGCAACCACAAGACGACGGCAGCGTTCGCAGTTCAGTGCTACCCGAGCATGCCAACGCTGTGCAGCTCAGCGACCACGAGGCACCGACACTCGCCTCCCTGGAGCTTAACTGGCGTCAACGCCATGTGGACGGTCGGTCTCAGGCGCAATTACAGGCCCTGCTGCAGGAACGCCTGCGAAACTACCAGCTGAGCCCGACTCATCTTACCAAATTCATCGACCTGGAGTACGGCGGTCCGGAAGCATTCTTTTTTGACGCCTTGCTGCGCTTTCCGCAGGCGCCATCGATACACAGCCAGTTCGGCAATGCCGTGCATGCCACACTGGAATGGGTGCAACACCGTACCGACGACCTGCAAGAAGCACCCAGCGCAGCTGCCACTGTGGCGCACTTTGCCCTGGAGTTGCAAAAATGCAAGCTGCCGGCTGCCCAATACGAACTGGAACGTGAGCGCGGTGAGAAAGCGCTCAAAGGCTACCTGGCAGCCCGAGCCTACACCTTCCGGCAAGGCGATAAAGCCGAGCATAACTTCAAGCATGAGGGTGCATTCGTAGGCGACGCGCACTTGTCCGGAAAAGTGGACAAGATAGAAATAAATCACGAGCGCAAAACGATCACGGTTGTCGACTATAAAACCGGCCGCAGCTTCTCACGCTGGTCCAGCGATGCAAAGCTGCATAAGTACGAACTCCAGCTGTATTGCTACAAACTGCTTATTGAAGAATCGCATACCTTTAAAGGCTATACGGTTGATACTGGCCGTATTGAATTCGTTGAACCCGATGCCGATGGCCGCGTCCACTTTTTGGAACTGGTTTTTACCGAAGAGGGCACTCGTCGGACAGCCGAGCTATTGCAAGCGATGTGGCGTCACGTAATATCCCTTGATCTTCCGGATACGAGCGGCTTCGATGCCAGTTTGCAAGGCATCAGAGCCTTCGAGGAGTACCTCCTTAACAGCGATGGCTGAAGTTTGTAAAAAATAGAACAAACGTGAGCGTTTTTTTCGGTATAATAGAGCCTTGGTCCACGTATAAGGAGAAAGAGGAATAAAGGCTCGCATTGAGTGTAAAGCCCTTAGGCTGCGGTGGCCAGCCTAGCGGCTTTACTAAATATTACAACAACTACTTCGAACAGAGCGCATTGACACTGCAGGCAGCCACGTTTATGCTTGGCGCGGTACTAGTAATGGCCGGTGCGTTCCTTGGAGGGGAGGGTTTATTCATTTATGTCTCGGCTCCCGAAAGTCGGCGGCGATGACCAAATTTGGGGTGACCTGCTCAATGATTTTTTGAGCGTGGAGCACAACCTGGACGGCACACTGAAGGTGCGCGATGACGGCAGCTTCTATGCCAAGCCGTCCACTGGCATCCCTAAAGATGACCTCCATCCTGATGTCCGCAACGCGCTCGATGCCGCCACTACCGCTGCAGCGGACGCCTCCGCCACCACCAAGGGCCGCTTGCAGTTGGTTGGCGACCTTACCGGCTCGGCCGGTAACCCCAAGGTAAAAAGCCGCACATCGGTAACCATCGGCTCAGCCAATGCCGACTTTAACTTCTCGGAGTATACGAGCCCGCAAGCGTGCATACAGGCAGCGTTCAATGCGTATACCGGCAGCGGTGCGGTTATTACTCTCAAGGAATCGTGCACCATCACCGGCACTGTCCGGCCGCGATCGAATATCACCTTCACGGCGGTCAAGGGCGCGGTTATTACGTTTAATTCGGGGCATATCGGCGGGGTGCCGGGTGCCGGCAACAGCGGCTTCCATGCTTTTGAAACAGACAGTGCCGTTACCAACTGCATATTTGACGGCTTGCATTTTGACGGCGGCCTTACTGTGCTACAGACCGGCATAGACGGCGCCGAATACCATGCCATCTATATCCGCCACGGCAGCGCGCGCTTCACGGTCAAAAATATATACGGCACCCGCACGGCCAGCGCAGTCGTCCGCGTGCGCGACAGCTGCACCAACTTTCTCTTAGAGCAGATCGAGGCCTATCAGGCCGACTGCGCCCTACTGGTTACCGTAGGATGTAACGACTTCCGCATCAAAAATATCAAAGCTAAAGACGTATTTGCCGAGGGTGTATTCCTGGGTTCGGACGTCTATAACTTTGTGATCGATACGGTGTACGCCGACAACGCCGGCACCCGCGGCTTATCTATCAATAACGACCACACACCTACCACCAAAGGCGGATATCGGGCCAACATCAGTAATATTACTGCTATCAATTGCCAATTGCAGGGCGTCTATCTCATCGCCTGCGAAGAGTTGAATATTACCAATATATACGCGCGGGCCAACCAACGCGACGGCATATTAATGAGCAGCTGCTTTAATGTGACCATCGCCGAAGCGCAAAGCTGGAACAATAACCGTATACGCGTAACCGACGGTGCCAGCCAATATTCGGCGGTGCGTATTTTTGACAGTAAGCACATCTCCTTGGTCAATCCGCTGTGCGACGATGATAGCGTGGTGGCGTATCAGTATCGCGGCGTCGATTGTAACCAATCAGTTGCCGGTGCCACCGATTACATCAAAGTAACGGGCGGACGCAGCGAGAACACGCTCTCCAATTCACAAGCTGTAGTTATTGGCAATAACTCTACAGTCGTCAATCATCACGGTTATAACCCGCGGCGTTACACCGACCGGGGTAACGTTACTGCATCGCCGCAGATGCTCTTAAAGAACGGCGACACCCAACGCATTATTCTTACACAAAACTCTGTGCTGCAAGACTTTGACACCAACGCCATACCGGGCCAGCAGCTAACGATCATTATCGCCCAAAACAACGTGGGCGGGTGGCAGGTAAGTTTTCCGGCCAACGCCACGCTTACCCAAGGTAATTTTATAATAAATACTGCGCCCAGCAGTGTTACAGCTATTACGTTTGTATATATCAGTTCGACACTTGGCTGGTATGAAATCGGACGGGCCGATCTCAGCGCCAGCACGCTTGACCCATTCCTGGCGGCGGTAACCGCGACCACTGGCAACGGCTTGCTGGCGCGTACCGGCACCAGTACCGCTGCCTCGCGTGCCATTACCGGCACCACCAACCAAATAACCGTCACGAACGGTGACGGCGTAGCCGGCGATCCAGTCATCAGCCTGCCGCAGAATATCCACACCGGTGCCACGCCTACGTTTAACCAGCTTATTCTCGGCTCCACCAGTACCTTCAGCAACACTATCGACCACATTGGCTCGTACAGCACCGGCAGTTTAGACATTGCCGCGCGCGGCAGTGTGCGCATGTATCTGGACAGCAATAACAATGGCACTACCGATGTCTTCTCGGTATACAACAACGGCAACAGTACGGTTATCATGCAGCTGGAAGCCGACGCACCGCGCTTGCGGGTAAAGGCAGGGGCGTCGACGGGCTTTATGAGCCTGGGCGGCACCCTGTTTGACCACTTTGCCGACGCCGGCAATAATGGCACATCCGAAACCGACCTGTATAGCGA
>JARIHB010000106.1 GCA_029288515.1 Candidatus Saccharimonadota bacterium
CACCTACGAACATCTCCACGAATTCGGAGCCAGAGATGCTAAAGAAGGGCACGTTTGCTTCCCCAGCCACGGCACGGGCCAGCATGGTTTTACCGGTACCCGGAGGACCAACCAGTAATACCCCTTTCGGAATCTTGGCGCCCACAGCGGCAAATTTCTTCGGATACTTCAAGAACTCTACGACTTCCTCGAGGTCTTGCTTAGCTTCAGCACTGCCGGCAATATCAGTAAAGGTAACCTTGTCTTTTTCGTTGCCATACAGACGAGCGCGGCTTTTACCAAAGCTCAAGGCTTGATTGCCCTGGCCCTGCGCGCTGCGCAGCATCACAAACAGCACAATGGCAATTAAAATAACCGGTAACAAAGAGAAGGCAACGTTGGCCAGCGCCGAGCCAGTGCTGCTGTCCGGCTTATACGAAACTGTCACTTTGGATGTGTCGATACCCTCTTCCTTTAGGCCGGAATTTGGGTCTTTGTAGGACTTCAGGCTGGGCTGATTCTTATCTTTCTCGGTAATGGTCAGCTCGTTGCCGCTGACTTCAATTTTGGAGTATTCACCCTTGTTGGCGTCTCGCACAACGTCTGGGGTGAACGGAACCGTCTTGAGATTTGTGCCGTGCCCATATGCGGCAAACAGAATGAGTCCGATCAGAATTACAAAGGCAACGAAGCCTATGTTGCGCATACCGCGCCGGCTGTTGTTACCTCGATTATTGGGCCGAAATGTTTTCTTACCTTTATCCATATAGGAAGCATTATACACTACCGAAGTGGCAGAAGTGTTATAAAGATGACACTATTACGACACATTCTTTACTGGCGTTAAGTTGGTGGCTGGCATCGACACTTGCCACCTTGCCGGGCCGGGCCGTTTTTGCAAACACCACCAACCGCTCCACAGCCTTGCGGTCAAAAGCTGCGCCATGCCGCCGCAGCCAGGCAGCCATTACTTCCCTGCTCACGGCGTGCGGCAATTGTACCAACCAACGCCGGTTAATTTCAGCGCCGCTAATGTGCGGCGCCAGCGCATTATCAATCGTCTCATTAAGCGCAGCGGCGTGCGTTATAGCGTGCAGAAATGCTTGTTTGCCTTCGGTACTGAGCCGTGGCACCAGCTGCCGCCGCACATAGTTGCGCAGATACCGCTCGTTACTGTTTGTGCTGTCTTCGCGCCAGAGTACGTTATGCACAGCAGCATACTGCAGCAGCTCAGCTTTTGTTATATCCAGCAAAGGCCGCACTACCTCCCCTGCCGAACGCAAACTGCTCAGTCCCCTGCTCCCGGTACCACGAATCATATTGATAATAGCTGTTTCCAGCACGTCGTCCTGGTGATGAGCGGTTACAATTGCGTCCGCCCCCTGCTCTGCTTTCACCCGCCGCAGGAACGCATAGCGCGCTTCCCTGGCCCGCGCCTCACTCGCCCCTGGCCCCAGCTGGCCCTGCTCATATATATACGGCAGTCCGTAGCGCCGGGCAGTACCCGCCACCAGTCGCTGGTCATCATGTGAATCCTCCCTGATGCCGTGGTCAAAATGCGCCACTATAAGTTCGAGTTCGAATCCCTCATGCCCAGCCAGCTGTACCAGGGCATGTAATAACGTCATAGAGTCCACGCCCCCGGACACTGCAACTACATATTTTCCTGGCCTAATAGCAATTTTCATGATGTTATAATAATAACAGATGAGCACTTCTAATAAGCCCGACATCCACCGTTTAATCCAACTGCATCAGCTCCTTCTAGACTTCCGAGCCGTAGAACGGGTTACCCGCATCCCCGGTACACCGCAACGCGAGAATGATATCGACCACAGCTACACCCTGGCTATGATGGCCTGGTTCTTAGCGCCGTACTTCCCTCACCTTAACCGGGACATGCTGATCCGCATGAGTCTAATACACGACCTCACCGAAATTCACGCCGGTGATACATTCGTATTTGCTGAGCATGAACACCTAAGCACCAAAGGCCAGCGCGAAGCTGAAGCCCTAGCTAAGCTGGCCGCCGACTGGCCGGACTTTCCCGAGATGGCCGAATTACTGGAGCATTACGAGCACCGTGACACCGAAGAAGCAAAGTTTGTATACGCGCTCGACAAAGTAATGCCGATCATCATAAGCGTCATTGGCGGCGGGCGGGATTTTCAGGATTATGACGTCACGCTCGAACTCATGCACGAACAGAAGCGCGACAAAGTATCGGTCTCACCCGAAGTGAATGAATACTATAACGAGCTGCTTGATGTGTTGCGCGGTATGCCGCATCTGTTCTCCAAACCTAAAAACGAGTAGTATTGCGGTATGAGTCACGACGAAACAAAACGCCCGAAAGTCGGCGTAGCCGTATTTATTTTCCGCGATGATAGATTCATAAGCATCAAGCGCTCCGGCTCTCATGGCGAAGGAACGTGGTCGCTGCCTGGCGGCCACTTAGAGCAGAACGAAAGCTGGGAAGCGGCAGCTACCCGGGAGACCATGGAAGAAATCGGTGTGGAGATTACGAATGTCGCCTTCCTAACCGCAACAAACGACATCTTTACGCCCGAGGGCAAACACTACGTTACCATTTGGATGACAGCCGACTGGGCAGAAAATGAACCGGAGAGCAAAGAACCGGAAAAGGTCATCGGCGTGCAATGGACCGACTTCGCCCACCTTCCCGACAACCTCTTTGAACCATGCTGGACAAACCTGCGCGCCGCAAAACCTGATTTGTTCGTAACGCACTAACGGCGTTTCAGGCTGAGCGGCTCGGTGTTGGCGGCAATACCCAGTGCTACCGCTACAATCACCAGATTCTTGATAATATATTGCCCTTCCAGCGTCGGCACGAATGGCTGCTGCCAGGTTAATTCCGGCACCAACACCAAAGGCGAACAGACAACCACCATGTGAACCAACAGCAAGGGAATGGTAACTCGCACCGTTTTCGGAAACAAAAATAACACACCAATGGCGCACTCGATAAACGCCAGTATCTTAAACAGCGGGTCGAACAGCTCGGGCCCGACCGTCTTTGCGGTGAGTGCCTCCGCCAGCGGACCGGCCGGGCTGATGCCGAACAACTTAATAAACCCGAACCAGAAGAACACCACAAACAAAGCAACGCGCGCGAATGGCACAAACCATTGCTTGCAAAAAGCAATAACCCGCAGGTCAATAGCTTGAGCTTTGGCAGCAACACGTTGCGTCTTCATGCTTATGGTATAGTACCACGCTGAGAGCTTGCGCGTCCTCTAGCCAACAGAGTAATTTTCTGCTATATTACACACTTGTAATTATGGCGGCGTAGCTCAGCCGGTTAGAGCACAGGACTCATAAGCCTGGGGTCAGTGGTTCAAGTCCACTCGCCGCTACCACATAAAGCGATAGAAGGCGGCCTTCCGGCCGCCTTTTTGTTATGCTGAAGAGACTATGAGAATCGCTCTACCTCAGCTGCCCCGTATACTTGAACCACTCACCGGATTGGCCGAACTTGTTGCAAGCGACGAAACAGTATCAACCGCAGTTATACGGCACGAAGACATCACCGGTCTCGTAACCCGCAGCTTCAGCGCCAGCGAAGTCAAGTTCGAACGCATTAATGCCACGCAGGCCCAGCTGGTGCGCACCGGCTTTTCAGATGTCGAGCTGGCGGCGTGCGAGTTGATTGCTACCGCACTTCCAGAGTCTTCGTGGCGCCGGGTTCATATCAAAGAGTCGCGCTGCAGCGGCATACAGCTGCAAAACAGCACGCTCAAAGATGTAACATTTACGGGGTGTAAATTGAATATGGCAAACTTCCGCTTCGCCGAACTGTTTAACGCGGTGTTCGTGGACTGCGCCCTTGATGAAGCCGACTTTTACGGTGCATCCCTGCATAACGTGCAGTTCAAAAACTGCACACTTGCCAAAACACAATTCTCGAGCGCAAGGTTAAAGCAGGCAGACCTGCGCACGTCAGATATTAGCGGCGTTTTGGGCATAGGCAGCCTAGCGGGCGCTATCATCGATTCCATGCAGCTGGTACATTTAGCGCCTATGCTGGCAGCTGAACTGCGTATTACGGTCGCCGACGACTAAAGCTATTCCATAGACCCGGCAATTTGCCGCTGCCACAAATCGTAATACCGCCCGCGCTTCTTCAACAGCCCGGCGTGTGTGCCTTCTTCGATCACCTTGCCGCCATGCATCACAATGATGCGATCCAGGTTGGCGATGGTGCTCAGGCGGTGAGCGATAATAATGGCTGTTTGCTTGCCTAAAATCTCCGGCAGCGCCCGCTGGATAATCTGTTCGCTCTCGCTGTCCAGGGCGCTGGTGGCTTCGTCGAATATCATGATCGGCGCTTTTTTGAGCACGGCGCGGGCGATGGCAATCCGTTGTTTTTGGCCGCCGCTGAGTTTTACGCCGCGCTCGCCTACTACCGTATCGTAACCGTCAGGTAATTGCTGTATAAAGTCATGGGCATGAGCCGCCTTGGCAGCACGTGTCACCTCGGCGTCGGATACGTCTGGCCGGTAGTAGGCAATGTTCTCACGCACGGTGCGGTGGAACAATATAGGCTCTTGTGGCACATATGCAATGTGCTGACGCAGATCGCTCTGACGGACCGCGCGGATGTCGATGCCATCTATGGCAATCACGCCGCTCTCCACATCATCAAAACGCATCAGCAAGTTTGCCAGCGTACTTTTGCCAGCACCGCTTAAGCCTACAATGCCCACTTGCTCACCGCCCTGTATGGTAATTGTAAGATGTTTGAACACCGCTATACGTGTATGCTCAGCGCTGTGCGCGTCATAGCTGAAGCCAACGTCCGCAATACTTATTTCTCCCTCCGAAACCCGGAACGGCAGCGGCTCCGCCGGATCACGGATAGTCTCGTGCTCAGTGCTCAAATAGGCCAGCGGTGGCGCCAGCTTCGTTACCAGGTCATCGTGGGTGTGCATAAGCTCAGGGAGTGTAGAAACGCTTCGCAAAATCTGGAACATATAGGTGAGCGTTAGCACGACCAACCCTAAAGTCCGGGCGTCGTTGGTTGTGGTAGTAATAATAAGGTACACGGCGATGGCCATGCCAATCACTGTCACTAAACCTCGCGGCAGATCGAGTAGCAGGGAGGTTCGGTGCCGTAACGTAAACGCCTTCGTTTCCTGCTTAGCCAAATTGTCCAGCTTGCTGCGCGATGTGCTTTCGATGCCACCCGCTTTAAAGGCTACAATGTTGGTAATCTCGTCTGATACTTCACCAGTTATTTTGCGATAAATTTCATGTGTCATATGCCGGTATTTATGAGCTTTGGCGGACGACCATATAACGTAAACGATCTGTATTGCTACAACAACCAACACCACCATTCCGACCTGCACGTTCGCAAACAGCAGCACCACTACCGGCGTGACTAATGAAACTGTCGTGCCTAACGCCTCACCCCGCAAAAAACGCACTAGCTGCATAGCGCCGTCCAGATATTGCCGGAAAGCTGTTGCTAAATAGCCCGTTTGGTTGTCACGGTAAAACGCCATGTCCTTGGTAACTAGTTTGTCGTGGTATTCCAGCATCAGCTTTTCGTATTCGTCGTTCTCGGTGCGCATCGAGATCCACTCACCAAGAGTCCAGGCCAACGTGCCGGCCAGATAGGCGCCCATAAAGTACAGAATATGGTGTTTTGCACCGGGTATATTGTGGCCGGCAACCTCAGAAACCACCGTCGCCATAATAGTCACGATAACTACCCGGTTTATCACCGAGCTGGCCAACACCAACGTATACCCCAGCCATTGACGGGGATTACGGCCGTAGGTGCGTAATATATGAAGATAGGCTTCGCGGTTCATAACGTAGGTAAAACAGAAAGTCAGCCTTCATTGTAACAGATGGCTAGAAGCCAACGTCAGCACGGTGCGCCAGTATATCTGCCGGGTCGTCATATATAGCCGCTGCATCCTGCAGCGCCTCATCCTCCCATCCGCCGCAGCGTACAGCTATACAGCGCACGCCGGCTTGTTCAGCCGCCTGAATGTCGTACGGCGTATCACCAATCATTATCGCCTGCTCGGCCGGCATGCCGAGCTTGTCCAGCGCAATAGTTACAATATCTGGATCCGGTTTGGACTTTTCGACGTCGTCGGCAGTCGTAGCTTTGATGAGCAAGTCATCAACCTGCGCCGCTTTCAGCAGCGTAGCCAATTCTTTCTGGCCGGCCGAGCTGGCTGCGATTAGCTTCAGGCCGGCGTCCTTAGCTGCCTGCACCAGTTCCCGAGCGTCTGGCGCAGGCTGCAAACCGGGTGCATATTTCTCTAAAAATAGCTGCTTGCGGCGTTCCTTTATCTGGCCGCCGATACCCTCTTCGTCATTCATTTCCGGATACAGCGCGTCGATGAGTTTATCGGCGCCCATGCCGATAAGTTTGCGCACATCATCGAATTGCACTGGAAATCCAAAGGCCGCAAAAGCTTCTACCCACGAATGCGCATGCGCATCGTTGCTGAGTACCAGTGTGCCGTCTATATCAAACAGTATGCCTTGTACCATACCTCTACTTTACAACATATCGGCAAGGAGCTTCCGTAGTAGAAGACGCAGTTTTTCTTCCTCGGCTGCATCAGATTCCCTCCGCTCATAGTGGAAGCTATAGTTATTTTTGCCTTGGCCATTTTTCAACGCCCAACCGGAATACGCTCCCCTGGGGCTCAGGCTCACCTTCAGGTCTTGGGAGTTCATTCATGAAAGCGACCGTACTACCAATCAGCTAATTATTCAATTGTACGAAGGCGGCTTGATTAAAAAGGCGCTCTCAGCAAGCGCCGCAGCAGGCCCTCTTCGGCGCCATCGACGGCGGTATCATCCATACGGGAAAGAGTCGTTATGCCTTCCTCGTTAGCCCACGTTTGTGTGAAAGTCGCATGAAGTGCCCCGGTCTCCGGCTTGATATAGTAGGCTGAACTCCATTCTGCATACACGAAGTTACCCCGTGCCTGCGGTATCCTCCAATGAGAGTAAATCACAACTGTCGGATCAGTTAAGTCCCTGCTTTCCCGGCCTGGCGAGTCGGCGCTGATCGTTATATTCACTACGCCTTCATATTTAGACATACGCCTGCCAATTTCTATAATTTGCCGGCTGCCGTCTACTCGTTCTACCAATTCCCCGTCTACGCCCTCAATACCTTGCGTGCCGTCAATAATACGGGTTACATTTTCCCCGAAATTTTTTCCTGCATCACGAGACTCCTCAATCGACGGTTTGTGCGTACTTTTAGCACGATTCATTTCAACCTGCTGCAGATCGCCCATTGTTGCCCGTGCAGGCGCAGCATAGGCAAGCGCTTCGCACACGTATTCAACCTCTGCAAAACAAGGGCTAGTATCGCGAGTATCTGGGCCGCGTACTTCGTCTGCCGCTAACTTCAGCTCAGCGCGTTTCTGAGCGTAAAGTGCCTCCCATTCGCTAGTAGGCACACTGCCACGCGGCGGCATATTTTCACGTAACAGTGAGTAGTCAGTAGTATCGCGCAGGAGCACGCCAGGCCCTGTAGCATCGGTTATCGCTTCATTGGAAAAATAATACCGAACAGCAGAGACGGCCCTCGTCTCTGCTGCCGTGAATGTGGCTACGATTTCTGTTGGTGATACCTCAAAATCAACACGTCCGTTAGCCCCATCGTGCGTAAGATACAGCACTGGTGAAGTAATTACTTCACCACCCTCAACTATTCCCTTTTTCTCGGTGTAGGCTTCGTGCTGGTGGTGCGCCACGTCCACGAACAACTGCATCGTGCTGGCGGCGACTCTATCTTCATCAGGAGTAGTTTCGTACTGCGCAAAATCTTCGACGCCGAATCCGCTCGGCAAGCGATCCCTCAATGTGCGCCCCTCCCGTATCAACCGTTCGACGATTTGCAGCTGCTGACGATCGTCTTCAGCTTCGTTTAGACTGCTCTGCAGTTCACTCAAACGAAAACGCTCATCGTCTCTAGTATAAGGGTTGGCGGCCGGTTGATCCGGCTTATTATCTCCAGGCAGCAAGCCGCTGGTAGGGTCAAGGCTACCATGCGGGGGTATATAATGCTGGTCGTCCTGCTCCCCATTCGTAGGCTCATCTTCAGCTGACGGGAACTCGTTCATGCACAAGACTGTACTATCAACCAGATAATAATTCAATTGTTACGTCACACAATGCGATACACTAGATAGTAACATGTCACCATTAACCATCTACGTCACCGAACCGCAGGTGATCAACCTAAGCATTGTGCGCGCCGCGCTGGGCGGCACACCGTACACCCTTGTAAGTGGATCGCCAGACTTCTTGGCAGGCGATGCCGCAGCCTGCAATGTAGTACTTATCCGTTCCGGCACGCATATAACAAGCACTATCCTGGCTACGATGCCCCATCTTCAACACGTGGTGCGCGTGGGCGTCGGCCTTGATAACGTTGACCTCGATTTCTGCCGGCAGCACCGCATAGCTGTTTACAACGCACCCGGTGCCAACGCTGATGCGGTTGCCGAGTATGCTCTCACCATGATCCTGGTGGCGTTGCGCCAGCTGCACCATCTAACACGAGCCGACCAAGAAGCCTGGAACCGCTTCAAATTCAGCGGCCACGGCATTGCCAGCCGTACCGTGGGCATCGTGGGTTTCGGGCACATCGGCAAACTATTGTACGCCAAACTGCGCAGCCTGGGTTGTCATAGTTTTATGGTGTATGACCCATACGCCACCGACACACCGGCCGATGCCCGGATGGCATCGCTTGATGAATTGCTTGCCGGAAGTGATGTCGTATCGCTGCATCTGCCGCTCATGCCGGAAACCACACACATCATCAATGCCCAGAAGCTGGCGCTTATGAAAGATGGCGCTATCCTGCTGAATGCCGCCCGCGGCGGTATTGTTGACGAAACGGCCGTGCTGGCCCGCCAAAAGTCCAAGCCGCTTACCTATATTGCCGACACCGTAGAGGGCGAACCGCATGTTAACCCAGCCCTGCTTAACAGCCCAGGCACTGTCATCACCCCGCATATCGCCAGCCTTACCGATGACGCCGAGGCAGCCATGGTACGCGTGGCCATAGAAAATTTGCTGGCTGGCAAACAAGCCCAGGTTATAGCTACGCCGTAGCAGCCAGCTTTTCGTATGCGGCCGGTAACTTTTCAACGTCACCCTGCAACACTACCGGCACCATGCCTTTAATCTCTTCCAAAAAGGTTGAGTCTGCCGGAATATCATTCAGGATAAAAATCGGTTTCTGCAAGTAAAAGGCAATCGCCATTTCCATTAGCACGTTGCCACCGATATAATTAAGTGTGCCGTGCTTCTCCTCGTTCACAATAAGCACCGCGTCGCCTTTAGCTACTTCATCAAAATGCCGACGCATCAGGTCGGCTTTTTTGTGATAATCGTTGTCATCTTGCAGCCAGGTACGGTAGTGGCTAACGTCGTAATCACCGCTCTCTTTCATTTTAACGGCGGTTAGCGGCACGATTGAATTATACCTACACGCCGTGAGCCGGTCGGCAACGTCGATTACCTTTTTATAGAAATTAGCGCTGGAGCAAATAGTAATTGTAGGCATAGCACCAGTATACACGCCTCAGACAATTGACACTTTTTATATATTACAGTATAATATGCGCCATGATTCAAGCTGTGAAGGATTTACTGAGTCAGTGGAACGCCGACCACGACGAGCGCATTAAGCTGCAGCACGCCTATCTAGTTATAAGTGTGCTGGGTATTGTGGTCGCCGGCCTGGTTGGCCTGCTGAACTACGACGCCAGCCGCGCCCTGCTGCGCATTTGTTTTGCCGGCCTGGGAATTTTCGTTATTAACGGCATCGGCTGGGCGCTATTGTCCGGTTTGGTCCTGAGCCGTTTCCCGGCCCGCCGCACAGTTGCCAAGAAGTAGAAAAGGAAAGAAGGCTCCCATCCGAGCCTTCTTTCCTTTTGAGTTTTGGTCGCTACGATTTTGCTAATAGCGCGTCGATGGCGAGCAATTTCTTGTTGTGCGTCTTGGTGAGTTCAAACGCAAGCCCACTCTTCGTTTTCATGTAGGTTAGTTCCTTTTGTTTTTTATTTTTTGTTGTTTTTGTTTGTGATCACAACACCCATTATTATACATAATTATTATGATTTGTCAATGGTATGTGTTGTCACTTGCTTACATTTTATCGCGTAATATGCAACTTACAAGCAGAAAATATTACGAACAACAGAGGTTATCCACAGATCGCCACTATAGCACAAGCGACGGCACTTCCTCGTCAGCGGAGCCGATTATGCCCACTTCAACGGTGCGCTCCTGCGGACCATTAAACTCGATAAGTACAATGCGTTGCCAGGTGCCCAGCTGCAGATGACCAGCCTTCACTGGTACCACCAGACCTGGTCCGACAATGGATGCCAACAAGTGATCCGGAGCATGTGACGGGTCATGCGGATGCCGCCACTGTACATTCGGCAGCATGCCGCCCAGTGCATCAAGCAAGTCCAGATCGGTTCCTGGGTCCAGGTCCGCTGTGGTAATCGCCACGGTGGTATGCGCCACAAAAATGCTTACATAGCCGGTCTTATCTACCACCTCGTTCGCGACTTTGTCGGTGATATCTATAACTTGGCGCTTTGCGCCCGTAGGAATCGTTATCGTCATACAGCTATTGTAGCCGACTTATTTGTCGAATAGCCAAAAATTAATATGTTTATCGTTTAAGCCGTGAATAAAATCGGTGATGACCGGCGCAGCCAGCGAGCCGAACGGGTTATCGTGGCTCCAATACGACCAGTTTGTTTCTTCGGCAGTCTGGCTCTTGTCTTCAGCAAATATGTTCACCGACACCTTGTAACCTTTAGACTGAAGGGCACCTGCCTGTTCGGTAACGGTGGCAAGTATAGCTTTGCGCTGCTGGGGCGACAAGTACGCCGTTTTAGCCCGATCAAGGGCATACTTCTGGCTGAATGTGCCGGTATTCAGCCAGACTTGTTTCGTTTTAAGGTAATCAGCTGCTTCGCTGACGATAGTCGGGTTCAAGAACTCAGCAGCGTTCAGTATATTGCCCTGGCCACCCTGTTTCGGCAGCCATGGGAAACCCTCCAGGCCGATAGTCGTGATACTGCCCGGAGTGATACCCTTGATATACGACAGCCAGCTGACGTAATCGCCATTTGCCCAGTTGAAGTCAGTCGGTTCGTAGGTGGCGGCGTTAAGCATAATGGTTGTTTGAACTTGCGGGAAGTACGTGCGCAGCGTGCTGATATACCGATTAACGCTCGGCGCAAAGTACTGGGCGTCGTTGTTTTTCCAATATGGCAAATTGGCCTCGGGAAATGGTCCCCATATGCCCATCTGGCGATCAGTGATACCGGCGGCTTTCAGCTGACTGAAATAGGTAGCGAGATATTTGGTATACGCACCTTTCGAAAACTGGGCAAAGTCGATCTGGGCGTCGGTAGTATAGTCGGTTGGCTCTGCCATCACCAACGGCCGGATGCCGTACCGGGCAAATTCCTTGATAGTCGCCGCATCCTGCTGGGCAGCGGCAATAGCCGCTTTATCGGAAGCGGGCATGCCCACAAAAATCATCATGGTGTCAGTCACAAATGAATGGCAGGCCTGCTGGTATGTGCTTAGCTTGCGCAGATACGGACTTTGCGTACCGCCCAGACTCAGCGGCGCCCGACTACTGCAATTGCTTGTCTGTACATGCACCGGAGCCGCCTGGCGGAAGCTCGTTAGTGCGGCCAATGGTTTGTTGCCTGTCATAAACTGGTACACCATACCGGCAGAAAACATCATAAGGCCGAAAAATATAAGATTAATGGTGATTACATGGCGTCGTTTCATACTGCTAAATTCCCTCCCGCTGCCACTTTTGCCACTCCAATGCATCACCGCGGACAACCATGTGCAGGCTGCGGAGCAGGGCATGGAACTCAATCCACACCACCACATAAAATAACGGCCAGGTAACAGGCCATATAAGCACCAGCCGCAGCCGCTCTTTAAGGGGCAGTGCCGTGCCAAACAATGCCAGTACGATGTACGAGATGCCTACAAACAGCATGCTCATCGCCAGCGATACGAACTCGCTTGAAATAAGGCTATAGGTAACCAAAAGGGTGGCGCCGATAGGTTCCAGCAAAAGCTGCAC
>JARIHB010000108.1 GCA_029288515.1 Candidatus Saccharimonadota bacterium
TATGGGCTACATGAATGATTGGCTCAAGGCTGATGATCTGCTGAGACTGATGGAAGGCAAGACCGACCGTACCATTATATGCATCGAAACATTGGTGTACTATGACGGCAAGCGGACCAAACTATTTTCGCAAACGTTCCGCGGCAAAATTATTACCGAGGCCCGTGGCGGTTGGCAGCCGATTGCTCAGGTAACCGTGCTTGACGGCGACGACAAAACCATCGCCGAACTAGTCGACAGTCAGCAAGGTCGTTACCATGGCCACAGCCAGCAGACCTTGTGGCATGATTTTGCCAAGTGGTATCACATGCAGCAGCGATTGCACCTTGCCTAGCGGCGTCATTGCCAGGTAGGTATACTTGAAGGGGTAATAGGAGGTCGGTATTCGTGGGGTTCGGCGATATAGTATGGCACAAATGGCTGCGCCAGCCGTACCGGTTGCATGCGATAGACATCGGCAAGGGACGGCCGATTGTTTTGCTGCACGGTGTCGGTGCCAGCGGCGACGCGTGGAATCCGCTGCTAAAACAGCTGCGGGCCACAGGCGGGCTGACTGACTGGCACATTATGGTGCCCGATCTGCTGGGTTTTGGTGATTCGCCGAAGCCGCAGTGGGGGCTCTATACCGTTGAAGATCACGCCCGCGCGGTAATTGCTACTCTGCAGGCACGTAAGGTACGAGGCAAGGTGACCATTGTAGGCCATTCCATGGGTTGTCTGGTGGCGTCGCATATCGCCGCCACCCGGCCGCGGCTTGTTCGTCAGCTTGTCTTGTACGAGCCTCCGCTGTATGCTGATAATCCTGAGTTCCGTAAACATGCCCGTCAGCGTGAATACTATTTTGCGCTCTATGAATTCATTGCCGCCCACAAAGAGCTTGCTTTTACTCAGGCCCAGTTTTTCTGGCGGGTGGCGAAGAAAATCGTGGGGCTCAACCTGTCACCCGAAATGTGGACGCCATTTGAACGCTCTATCCGCAACACTATTATGCGCCAGACCGCCTATGCCGAACTGCACGATATCCGTATCCCCACGACCATTATTCACGGCCGTTTGGATCTGGTGGTAACACGCGCCGAGATTCGCAAAATGTTCAGGGCGAACAAACATATTACCTGGTATACCGTTACCGATTTCCATGGGATTTCGGCGCGGAGTGCGCGGTTTATCGCTCAGGCGCTGGCCGGTACAATGCCCAGCAGACGCCGAGCCTTTCGCCGCGGCCAGCGTAGCTAGTATACTTACGTGTATATGACCGACGCCGCCAAGCAGGCTATCTTTACCCAACTGCGCATCATATTGTTGCAGTATTCGCCCCCGTACCACCCGCGTATGCGCGGCGATAAAGGTATCGATCTGTGGGCGGAGGGTACATATGAGTTCATGGGTAAAACGCGCTCTGAAATGTTTTTTGCCAGCGCTATCATCATGGGCGATTACGTAGGGTTTTACTTCATGCCCATATATTCGGATGTGGAAAGCATAAAGAAGGTTATACCGCCGCGGCTGCTTTCAATGCTGAAAGGAAAATCCTGTTTTCACATAAAGAAATGGGATGATGATCTGGCACACGACGTGAAAACGGCACTCAAGCACGGTTTTGCCATCTACAAAGCGCGCGGGTGGGTGTAAATTTTCCAGCTAAACGTCAAGTTTAGCGCGTACCCTGATATGTGCTGCTCGCCTCTACGGGCAGCATCATAAAAAGAGGAGAACGTATATGAATAGAGCTCAGAAACTACTCGCCGTGGGTGGCGTTACAACGCTGTTGAGCGTCGGCACATTGGCTGGCGTGGCGTCGGCGCAGACTGGTAACGGTACGAACGGTACGGATTCGCTGGTTGATAAAATCGCCCAGCGGTTCAACCTTAATAAAGACGACGTACAGAAGGTGTTCGACGAAAACCGGAGCCAGCACGAAGCTGACCGTCAAAAGCGTATAGAGGACCGGCTGAACCAAGCGGTGAAGGACGGCAAGATTACCTCTGCCCAGAAGGATGCGATCATTGCCAAGATGAAAGACATGCAAACGTTTATGGACTCTGTTAAGGATAAATCGGCAGACGAGCGCCGAACCCTCATGAAGCAGAAGATAGACGAAATGCAGCAGTGGGCTAAAGACAATAATCTGATGCAGTATATGCCAATGATGGGAGGCCCTGGTCATCATGGTATGGGGATGATGAAATTCAATATGAAGTCTGACGACAACCAGTCACCTGAAAGCACTGCAAACTAGTATCGGTTAGCGCACTATCAAAAAGAGCCCTTAGGAGGGCTCTTTTATATTGAAGGAGCGCGTAGCGCGTTTAGCTTTCGCGGCTGGCGCGGCGCTTTAAACGCAGCATGTTGGCGGCGTAACCAACGATGGTTACGGCACCGGCCGGTACCAGGGCGTTACCGGCACCGGTGTTCGGCAGATCACTGGTGGTGGTGCCAAGTACTTCAGGCTGAGTGGGGGCTGGTGTGTCGGTCTTCGGGGTTTCTGTAGGCGTTGTAGCAGGCGGCGTTTCTTCCTTCTTCGGATTGCTCACCTTTACGACTGCTGTGTCGCAACCTTGCTGCGGTTTGTCGTTTTTGATGCTGTCGCCCGTGTAACAGGCTTTGTTGTTTAGAACTGTACCATCGGTGTCGCTGGTAACTTTAACGACGTATTCCTTGGTAATCTTTTGGCCGGGCTTAATCGTGCCGAGGTCTTCGGTAACGGTGCGCATAGTGGGGTTGATAACCAATTCAACGCCGTCTGGCAGGGTATCGGTCAGCTTGGTGCCGGCCATATCATTGTCACCTTTGTTGTTGGCTTCGCCGGTGTTGGAAATAACAATAGTGTACTTCAGTAAGTCACCTGGCTTAGCGCTTACGGCGCTCTGTTCGTCGTTTGCGTCGTTCATCTGACCGCCAGCAGTCTGGTTCTGGACAGACTTAGTAATAGTACCCTTTGGATTACAAGCGAATGCTGGGCTTACCATAGCGCCAGCCATCACGATACCGGTTACGCTCGCAGCGGCAACCTTCTTAATAGAACTCTTCATCTCCCGTACTCCTTCCTCAAAGTATAGTGCGAAGTCGTTTCGGCTCCGTAAGAGATAACAGGGGCCAGTATACGTTGTTTATGCTTATTTGTCAATATTTTTTATAAAAATCAAGGCAAGCGTAACAGAGGTTAGCGG
>JARIHB010000114.1 GCA_029288515.1 Candidatus Saccharimonadota bacterium
GGCATACGAGATGTAGCTCCGTCTCGTGGGCTCGGAGATGTGTATAAGAGACAGAAGCCGACGGTACCGTCCCCCTCCCTCTGCCTACGGATAGCCAGGATAAAGAAACAGAAGCTAGTTCAGATGCCGGAGATGACACTACACCACAGACCGCGGGTGGCGAGGCCGGGGGGACCGCCGGGACTCGCCGCGATGATAGCTTCATCACCAACCCCGACGGCCCCGTCTACGCCTTCACTGATGCTCTCGAACCCCCACTCATTGCCGCCGTTATGGCCACTCTCGCCCACAGCAGCGGCGTCTTAAGCACCACTGTGCTCAAAGCCTTTGGCGAAGCCGCTCATAAAGACAAAACGTTCCTCAAACGAGTGCTTGATACGTACGGCGACCCCTCCGTCCGCCGCCTGATACACCGCCAGGTTATCATTACCGGCGCCAGCGCTCTGTTGGTTAAAAAGCTGGAGTGGGGCAGGCAAGGCGTCTATACCGAACCGCAGATTCAATTTGTCCGCCCGGAGTCAAAAGATGCCCAGGGCGATTACAAATACCATATCCCTACCAGCCTGGCTAAGAATGCAGTCCAGCAGTACCGCGACCATATAGACTACATATACGAAACGTATGAGTTGCTGCACGCACGACTGACCACCCACCTAAAAAACGCCGATACCACACCTGAGGCCGGCCGAAACGCCGAATGGAGGGCCGCCATTGACACTCAGGCGCGCGTCGCACTGCAAGGCATTGTGCCGCTTGCGAACACCAGTACGGTTGGCATGTACGCCTCGGCCGAAGCGTTTGAAACGCTCATCATACGACTCCTAAGCGATGACTTGCCCGAAGCGCGGCAGACGGGTCTGTATGTACTAGAGGAGCTGCGCAAAACAATTCCGCACTTTATGGAAGACACTGATAAGCCCGAGGCTGGGGGCAGTGAAATTATATACCGCGCAGACACAAGGCAACGAATAACCGAATTCGTCAAGGAACACCTTAAAGAAACATACTCGCCCGATGCTAAGACAGTCCAGCTGACCGACGTGTGGCCGCGCAGCGAATTCGATCTTATACCCGACATGCTCTACGGCGTAACTAATATGTCGCTGAGCGATTTGCGTCAGATGGTGGCCAGTTGGCCATATGAACGCCGGGAGCAGGCATTCAACGCATACCTCGGCGAACGACTCAGCCGTCGCGACTCGCCGGGCAGAGCGCTTGAAAAGGCCCGATACAGCTGGGACATGGTGACGTCATTTAGTGTATTTCGCGATCTACAGCGCCACAATATGGCCGATAGTTTGGAATGGCAATTACTCACCCCGCGGGCCGGCTTCGATGTGCCGCAGCTCATAGAAGAAGCCGAAATGACAGAGGAATACGAAGACTGTTTCGACACCAGCCTGCAGATCCACAGCATACTGCACAGCGCCGGCTATGAGCTGGAGGCGCAGTACGTAACACTAGCGGGTCATAAACTGCGCTGGAAGTTTACGCATAACGCGCGCCAGGCCGTGCGCTTTCACGAATTGCATACGAGCCAGAAAGCTGCACCGGAAACACGACAGGCAGTAGAGCAAATGTACGAGCGGCTTGCTGAGGTACACCCCTATACTGCCAAAATGATGGAATTTGTCGGACAGCCCGACGACGCCGAGCTGCAGGACCTGGCTGCTGAACGTTTTAAGGAGTTTAGACGTCAGTATTTGTAGGCCGGTGCATTGACGTTACCGTACAGCCGGCGGTATACTGCACCGGTGAATAAAAAACAACCCCGTCACAAGCGCGTCACGGGCAATCGTTCGTTTACTGATTTTGCCGTAAAATTGTCAGCAAAATGGCGTTTGCATACCTTGCCAAATAAAAAACGCGATATCGAGCCTACCGAAAGCACCGAGGATATATTGCGCGACCTGGTAGCCATCCCGACGGTTAGTGATAATTATGAAGCTCGTCACGAGGCCATTGAGTATATCGACCAGTTCTTGCGCTCGCATGGTATGATCGTCAAACGCCACGAATGGAACGGCGTAGAGTCGCTGACGGCGACTACACGGCCGACAAAAGCGCCCATTCTCTTCCTTACCGGCCATATCGACGTCGTGCCTGCGTCAGCCGGCTTGTTTAAATTACGAAAAGATACCGACCGGTACTACGGCCGTGGCGTACTCGACATGAAAGGCGCTGTCGCCGCCTTCCTGGGCGCCGTGCGCGAGCTGCACCAGAGCGGACAACTACACACCTATGACTTCGGCGTAATGGTGGTAAGCGACGAGGAAGTAGGCGGCTTTGACGGCGCCGCTAAATTAGCAGACGAAGGTTATGTACCGCAGGTAATGGTCTTGCCGGACGGCGGCGCCAACTGGAACATCGAACGCTTTGCCAAGGGTATCTGGCACCTCACCGTGGAAGCCCGGGGGAAAAGTGCCCATGGTTCACGCCCCTGGGAAGGCAAAAACGCCATTGAGACCATTATGGCAGCCATACACGATATACGCGCTTTATTTCCCTCAGATATGTCAATCGAAACCAGCACCATAAACGTTGGCATGATTCAGGGCGGCGAAGCCATCAACCAAATTCCAGGCAGTGCGACCGCCAGCTTTGACATGCGTTTCGCCAGCCTCGCAGACCAGGAACGCATTACGGCAAAGGTGAGTGATATTATTGAACGCTATAGCCTTACCAGAGTCACAGAGCTGGAGACTCCGCCTGTGGTTAGCGATCCCCACCATCCGTATCTTCAAGCCTACGCCGACTGCACAGAAAGCGTTACCGGCCGCAAGCCCGAATGGATTATTTCGAATGCCGGCAATGACGGCCGGTTCTTTGTAACCAAAGGAGTACAGTGCATCGTTGCATATCCGGAGGGCGGCAACCATCATGGCGCCAAGGAGTATATTAGCGTCAAGAGTCTGGACTATATGCAGCGCCTGTTTGTGGCATATATCCAGCAGGTAGCCCGTATCCCCGAGCACCCAACCCATGTATAGTTAGGGCCATGGAGGATACACTTGCCAGGCTCGTGGCATGCATCTTGCATGGCACACCTTTAGCGGACGCGGCGCCCTGGTAGCAGGCACCCGGCCGCTTGATACCAAACGCGCGCGGCTCATACTGGCCACCCATGTCCATGTAGCATCAGGCAGCGACACAGTGTTTACCATGCGTATGAGGGCAATTGTCTGGTGGGACGTGCCCTCCTACCCCTATCTGTTGACACTACAGCCGCCATCATGTAAAATATCCTTTGAACATTACCGAAGACCGTAGCTGCCACCCGGCTTAATCTGCTACCGAGGCAATGAAACAACTCATATTGTTTTAGCACTTGATTGGTCCGTGGTATTGTCGCCAGGGATTTTTTGTTTCTGGCAAGATCCTTAAAATCTAGGTCGAAGATTTACACGTAAAAAGGAATACTATATGGCTCTAACCAAAGATAAGAAGCAGGTAGTCGTCACCGAAGTTGTTGACGCCCTAACGAAGTCAAAGATGACCGTGGTTGCAAAATACCAGGGCACGACTGTTAAGGCCATCCAGCAACTCCGCCGCGACGCCCGCGAAAATGGCACCTCCCTGCGTGTCGTAAAAAACCGGCTGGTAGTAAAAGCTTTGCAAAACGTTGACACCCTCAAAGGTGTCGACACCGGCGCGCTGAAAGGCCAGCTGCTGTACGCGTTTAACGAAAACGACGAAGTAGCCCCGGCCCAGGCCCTGGCAACATTTGCAAAACTAAACCCCACCATCGAATTCGTTGGCGCCATCAGCGCTGATGGCAAGTTCTTGAACGCCGACGAAGTCAAAGCCCTGGCCACCCTGCCAGGCAAAGAACAGCTTATTGCTCAGGTTGTCGCAACCTTACTGTCGCCAGTTAATGACGTTACCAACGCGCTTTCGGGCAACTTGCACGCGTTGCTGGACGGTATCGAAGCAAAAGCAAACTAATTTCATTAAGGAAAGGAATCTACTACAATGGCAGATTTGAAGAAACTGGCAGAAGACCTTACTAAGTTGACTGTCCTGGAAGTAAACGAACTCAAGAACATCTTGAAGGATGAGTACGGCATTGAGCCGGCCGCTGCAGCCGTTGCTGTTGCCGCTGGTCCGGCCGCTGAAGCTGGTCCGGCCGCTGAAGAAAAGGCTGAATGGGACGTTGTCCTGAAAGACGCTGGTGCCCAAAAGGTAGCCGTTATTAAGGCTGTTAAGGACATCACCGGCCTGGGTCTTGGCGAAGCCAAGGCTTTGGTTG
>JARIHB010000130.1 GCA_029288515.1 Candidatus Saccharimonadota bacterium
GATGTAGCTCCGTCTCGTGGGCTCGGAGATGTGTATAAGAGACAGGTACTGGGAATTACTGCGCTACTGGCAGGCATATGGATGGGGGCTGCTATTTTTCGCACCGTGCCCAGCCAGGATCTGCAGCACGCGCTACGGTCGTCGCGTATTGTAACGACGCTGGAGAGCAGCCTGCCTTCGGCGCCGGCATTGCTGACTAAAGTGGGGCACCTTATTGATCCGAACGGCTTCCCGCAGGTGTTTACCGGTCTTGAGCCGTACATTAAGAACGATACGCCGCTGCCTGATGTGGGTGATATAACACCGGCTGTACAGGCCAGCCGGGCATCGGTCGTTAAAATAGAAGGGCGGGGATGTGGCGGCATCGTAGAGGGCTCCGGTTTTGTGGCCGCCAATGGCTACGTAGTTACCAATGCGCATGTGGTAGCCGGTGTTGCTGCTCCGTATGTTATGGATGAGGGCGGTTCGCACCGCGCCGCGGCCGTATTATTTGACCCTAACCTCGACATTGCGGTTTTACGTACCAGCGGCTTAGCCGGCGGGCCGCTGGCCATACATAGCGATACGGTCGCCAATGGCACTTCCGCAGTAGCGCTCGGCTATCCGGGTGGCGGCGGGTTTACCGCCAGCCCGGCAGCCATTTTAGACCGTTTTACCGCCACCGGCCGCAATATTTATAACCAAGGGCAGACAAACCGGGACGTGTACGGCGTAAAGGCAGATATCGTGGAAGGGAACTCAGGCGGCCCGCTTATTGCCAAGGACGGCTCGGTTATTGGCGTCATATTCGCCCGTTCCACTACCTACAGCCAGGTAGGCTACGCCCTGACTATGCACGATGTTGCCCAGGATATTCAGCAGGGCACCAAACGTACGCAGCCAGTAAGCACGGGCAGCTGCACCGAATAAAGGAGAATCGTGAAAATTTTTAATAAGACTATTCACCTGGAACGCGCACTGCCATGGATACTGATTGTGTGTGGCAGCATCGGACTTATCTGTGCGCTGATTATCATGACTGAAAAAATCACCCTCATGCAGAATCCGAATTACGTGCCCAGCTGCAACCTCAACCCCACCATCAGCTGTGGTTCGGTCATGAAATCGGAGCAAGCCCATGCGTTTGGGTTTCCTAACCCGTTTATAGGTATGGTCGGATTTCCAGTGGTCATTACCACCGGCGTCGTATTATTGGCCGGTGTGCAGAAGCTCAAACGCTGGTACTGGCTAGGGCTGCAGGCCGGCACAGTCTTTGGCGCACTGTTTATACATTGGCTGTTTTTTCAGAGCGTCTACCGCATACATGCTCTCTGCCCGTATTGTATGGCGGTGTGGCTGATGACCATGACGCTCTTCTGGTACGTAACGCTCTACAATATACAAACAGGCGTTATCCAGCTGCGCGGCCGCCTACAACAGGCAGGTTATTTTGCACGGCGGCACCACCTGGATATTGCCGGGGTATGGGTGTTGGTTATCGCCGGGCTTATACTGCACCATTTCTGGTATTACTACGGCCAGTTCTTCCACCTGTAGACCGCTTACGGTTTTCTGATACAATACCAGGTAAGGTACATGGCTAGCCCGCAACACAAAATTCTTACCAAAACAGCCGAGGCACCGGCCGTTATGCTTGGCCGGGCAGTGCTCATGACGCAGGTGGTGCGTGATGCGGGCGCGAACAATCCGGTCCTAAAAAAGACAAAAAATTACTGGCTGATGCTTGGCCCGGGCCTAACCACGGGCGCGTCGGACGATGACCCATCCGGTATTGCCACCTATTCGCAAACGGGCGCACAGTACGGCTTCAGCTTACTATGGCTGGCGCCGTGGACGTTGCCGCTGATGGCTACCGTACAGGAGATGTGCGCCCGCATCGGATTAGTGACAGGCAGAGGTTTGGCTGGCAACATACGGGTCTTCTTCTCAAAACGCGTACTATACATCTGTACCGCGTTACTTTTTGCAGCTAACGCTTTTAACATCGGTGCCGACCTGGGGGCTATGGCCAAGGCCGTACAACTGCTGGCGCCCACGTTTTCATTTGGCTGGTTAGTGGTAGGCTTCACCGTTTTCAGTCTATTACTACAGATATTCACGCCGTATGCCCGGTATGCCCGGTATCTGAAGTGGTTAGCGTTAATACTGCTTTCGTATATCCTGTCGGCCATTCTGGCTCACCTGAACTGGGCGGACGTGGTACGAGCCGGCATTGTGCCGCATATCACATTCAATCGGGATCAGATTATTTTAATTGGCGCTATATTAGGTACTACCATTTCACCCTATCTGTTCTTTTGGCAAACCAGCCAGGAAGTGGAAGAAGCGGTCCAGCGTGGACAGCTGACGGTCCACGACCGTTCGCATGGCGAAAAAGAGGCGATCCGCGGCATGATTAAGTCGATGCGTATCGACGTCTGGACAGGCATGTTTTTATCCAACCTGGTAATGTTCTTTATCATCGCCGCAGCCGGCGGTATTTTATTCCCGCACGGCATTACGCAAATTGAAACTGCCGCACAGGCAGCGGAGGCGCTGCGCCCGTTTGCCGGCGACGCTACATACTTCCTGTTTGCCGTAGGTTTGATTGGGACGGGGCCTGTCTATTATACACATCTGACGCTGCCGACGATAAGGCTCGTGTA
>JARIHB010000135.1 GCA_029288515.1 Candidatus Saccharimonadota bacterium
GGCAGCGTCAGATGTGTATAAGAGACAGTTCCAGCACTTCAACCGCTCCCGACTGTTCGTCAAAGGCCGGAGCCGCACGGTGAATCGGCGCGGTCTGAGTGAAATCACCGCCGGCAATGCCGTCGATTGGCTCACCAATAACGTTAAACATACGGCCGAGGGTGGCGTCACCAACCGGCACGCTGATGGGCGCACCAGTATCAGTTACAGCATCGCCGCGCTTTAGGCCATCGGTACTGGCCAGGGCAATGGTACGCACTGCTGTTTCGCTGAGGTGCTGCGCAACCTCCAGTAGCAGTTCTTTACCATTAATAGCCGTAGTTACGGCATTGTTGATTGCCGGCAAATGACCTTCGCCGAATTCGACGTCTACAACCACGCCAACGACCTGCACAACCTTGCCGGTTGTTTTCAGTGTTTTATCTTTCGTTGCTGTTGCCATTATTGTTCTCTCCTTGTCGTTGTGTGGCTATCGTGTATCATTGTCCGGGTAATGTAATATCTGGTCATAGTGCTATCTCCGTAATTGGCGGGCCGGCGGGCTGAATCAACTCCAGCGGTACGTACGTCAGCCAATCCCGCCTGCCCTCCGCC
Organism: Candidatus Saccharimonadota bacterium; assembly: GCA_029288515.1. Taxonomy (GTDB): domain Bacteria; phylum Patescibacteriota; class Saccharimonadia; order Saccharimonadales; family UBA4665; genus PMNU01. The sequence continues at coordinate 595 of JARIHB010000135.1, forward strand.
ATACCGGGGGCGAAATACGTCGACTCGAATACAGCCGGAGCAGTTCCGCCAATAGCCGTTGCCGCTGCTACAGTAAGCGGTGCGTCACATGCTTCGTTCGGGCATTGCACAACCACATAATGCTCCGGGGCTATGAGCTTTAGCTCATGCGTTCGGCTTTCGTCCGATTCATCGCGGGGGAACAACACTAGTTCCGAAGTTAAACCGGCTTGAGCCGCCAAAGCCGCCAGGTACATACCGGCTGCCTCAGTTGCTCGGCACGGCATAATAGCTACATCGGCGCGTGGTACCTTGTCTCCAAAGTCACGGCCGCTCATCGTGAAACCTCAGAGGTAAGAGTCTCTGTAAAAACAAGGTTCCTCGGTACCTGGTCTTCGTATGATGCGCCTTCAGCCAGATACACTGTAACAATCCCCAGGCCCAATTGCCGTGCCGCTTCAGGGTCAACGCCGTATTCCGGGCGGTCTGCAGGGGTAAACCGTGTTTCAGTTTCGGTAGCCAGATAATAGCCTGGAACAGTGCGCATATGCTGTGTATCCTGAGAATATCCGGTTATTGGCGGCTGCTTAAAACCGCTTTTTTCCTCGCTTAATACTCGTATGCTCATTTCAATGCCTCCGCGCCGCCGGTAATCTCGGCCAGCTCCTGGGTTATTGCCGCTTGACGGGCGTTATTATATTCCAACGTTAAATCATCAATGATTTCAGATGCGTTATCGGTGGCATTCTTCATGGCCAGCATACGCATCGATTGTTCGGATGCGGCAGCCTCCAGGAATGCCTGATAGAGTTGTGCCTCCAGCAGGCGCAAACTGGCGGCCTGGAGCAGGGCAGAGGCGTTCGGTTCAACATCGGCACGGGACAGCTCGTCGTCAAGTTCCGCTTCTTCAAAGCCGGCCGGCAGGATAGGTTGCAGTTGTACTTCCTGGCGAATAGATGATACGAACTTGGTAAAAATAACGTCTACCTGGTCAACAATTTCATCAGCGAACAGACCGACAACGCTGGTGAGGATCGGGCGTAAATCGTCGGCCGTGGGCTTGTCGGGGAGCTTGGTGTAAACGGCTTCGACGTCAATACCGGTGATGTGCGAAGCGGCCTGAGCTGCTTTGCGGCCGATAGCGACCACTGAAGTTTTCACGCCCTTTTCACGGTCGGCCTTGGCCTCGTGAATCATTTGGCGGATGACGTTGGCGTCGTACGCGCCAGCCAAGCCCAGGTCGCTGGTAATTGCAATCAACAGCCGGCGCTTAACCGGACGAGTCGTAAAC
>JARIHB010000151.1 GCA_029288515.1 Candidatus Saccharimonadota bacterium
GGCATGGGGTTGTTCCTTGCTAAACGGATTACCGAGGAAAACTTCAAGGGCAGCATTATCCTCGATGACTCATTGGGTCACACGAGTTTTATGATTACTCTTAAGAAAGCAGGATAAATGTCTGGTCATGATGCCGCTCCCGCCATTGTTCGCGGGCTGACGTATATTCGATCGGTACAGTTACCGGATGGCAGCCTGTCGGGCCGTTCGAGCGTCTCACCGCGGCCGTTTAAGTCACAAATCACGTATCATACTACCTTCACACCGGCATTGATTTTGGGCTGCCTGAGCCGGGTGTCGGAAGCAATGGACATTCGCATACCGCTCGCCAGCTGGCTGATTAACCAGCGCAGCCCGTCATGGTCATTTAACTATTGGGCGCGGACAAGCAAAGAATACGCTACCATGCGCTACCCGGACGACCTTGATGATACCTTCTGCGCGTTGTCCAGCTTATATCAACACGATTCTGAGCAGGTCAACGCTGACGTACTTGGCAGCGTTGTACGCCTGCTGATCGCCTGTGAAAGTAAAGTGGGCGGCCCATACCGCACCTGGTTAGCAACAGAGGACAGCGATCCGGTATGGCATGACATAGACGTAGCCGTAAATAGCAACATCGCCTACTTCCTGCGCCTGGTAGCCGAACCGTTACCCAATGTTACGGCCTACCTAGAGAAAACAATCGTGCAAGGGACGTTTACCTCGCCGTACTATCCCGACGCCGCGCCCTTGTTATACTACCTGGCGCGCGCCTACCGCGGCCCGCAGGAGCAACTGCTGGCAGCGCATATCCGCAAGCAGCCGGTTGCCACGCCGCTGCACACCGCACTGGTTATATCGTCATTGACCGAGCTGGGGCATTATGCCGAACTGGGGCCAGCCGTATCAAAATTGCGCGGCTGGCAGCTGGCCGACGGCTCGTGGCCGGCTGAAGCCTACTGCATCGATCCAGCCCGCCGGGGCAAAACATTTTATCACGGCAGCAAAGCCCTCACTACGGCGTTCGCCATTGAGGCCCTATCGCGTTACAATCAGCACCGTCCGCTTGCCGTACCGTCAACGCCGCGCAGCACTGCTTCGCGTCCGGTAACTGCGGCGATTGACATCGCTATCGCCGCTACCAAAGATTTACAAGAACCGCTGCACAGCCACACGGTGAGCACGCTGGAAACTACTGCTGCCGGGGATGATACGCAAGAAATCGTAGGCATTCCCTATATGTTTACAAAGTCACTTGCCGAACGGCCGATACTGCCCGAACAGCTGCTGGCCCAGCTGGGCGCAGCCAACTTATTCGGCTGGCTGGCGTACACCATCTATGATAACTTTCTGGATGACGAGGGTGACCCGGCCCTCTTATCGGTAGCTAACATTGGCCTGCGCCGTTCATTGGAAGGCTTTCTGCAGGCACTGCCGACACACCAGGGGTTTCAACAGCTGGTGCATACTACCTTCGACCGTATTGATGCTGCCAATGCCTGGGAAGTCGCCCATTGCCGTTTTGCCATACAGGACAACGCCATCATCATCGGCACACTGCCACGGTACGGCACGCGTATGAAGCTAGCCGAACGCTCGCTGGGCCACACGCTGGGCCCGATGGCTATTCTTTGTAGCATCGGCTACCCGCCGCACAGCACCGAAGCCAAAGCTATACACACCATGCTGACACACTACCTCATAGCTCGCCAGCTTAATGACGACCTCCACGACTGGGAGCAAGACATGCGCCGGGGCCACGTAAGCTACGTAGTGCAAACCATATGCGCTGCGCTGCATCTGTCACCGGGCGAGTACGACCTAGACGAACTTACCCACAAAGCTCAGCGCCAATTCTGGCACCACAGCCTGCTGAAGCTGTGTGACCGCACCGAACAGCACATCGCTACGGCTCGCGCGGCCGCTACCGCGAGCGGTGTGTTGGTGCCAAAAGGGCCGATTATGCAGCTGCTCGATAATCTGACAGCTATTGTGGAGCATACTCGTTCAGAGCAAACAAAAGCCGAACAATTTCTGAACGCATACCGAAAGAATTAAAAAATAGCCGGTTTGTAAACCAAAAATGATACAGCCCGCTTATGCTTAGGCGTGCATAGTATGTATTGGCAGAAATAACAAAGGGAGGGTACTGTATGCTAAGACTACGTTCTATTAATCCGGTGTTGCGCGCAACCGGAGTCATCGGAGTTACCGCCGCCATGGTCACCGGCGTAACGTTTGCCGCACTCAACACTCAGGCCACACTTACTGATAACACTATATCAACCGCAACCGTGGGGCTGGAGGTAGGTTTGACCGCCGACAATCTGAGTGCCACCGAAGATGGGTTCGATGTTACAGGCCTGATACCGGGCACCGGCGTAGACCAAGATTTTTATCTGCGCAACACCGGCAACACGCCGCTTGACGTAACAGCCAACGTGCCAAACCTGCCAGCAGCGCCTGAAGATGGCTACGGCTTTACCGGGTTCGAAAACCTGACCGTGAAGCTCACCAGTGAAGCCTGTGCCGAGGTAATTAACACCAATATGCAGGCACTGCACGACGGCCAGGTTGCCCTGCCATGTAATGCGCTTGACGACGTTGGCGCCGAAGGTACTGCCACAAAGTACACGGCCCACATCGACATCTTACCTGATGCCGTCAGCGGCACTCATGCCGGTGTAGGTAACTTTAACCTCGTATTCACCGGCGCGACAGTTTCATCAGGTGAAGAAAGCAACACGTAAGGCACCCGTGGAGTTTATACAGAGATTATGACTCATCTGCGGCACATCGCCTTCGTCATACTAGCCCTGCTTACCATCACGGTAAGCGGGGCGATGGCGTATGTGCAAACGCATGGCGGGCATTTTTTGAGTATTCAAACCGGCAGCATGGTACCCACGCTGCGGAAAGGCGATGTTGTGGTCGTAACCCGCGTTCCTGCGCATAACTTGCGCATAGGTGATGTTGTTACGTTCATTAACCCGCGTAACCATACGCAAACGATCACCCACCGGCTGGTACGTGTACCAAGCGGCCAGGGTATGGATCAATCGTTCCAAACAAAAGGCGACGCCAACCCATCTGCCGACATTCCTATCAGCGGTTCGGCAATCGTCGGCAAGGCGCGGGTGCATATACCGTTCGCAGGCTTTATACTGGACTTTATACGCACACCCTTAGGGTTGGCAGCGCTTGTGTATCTGCCAGCGTTACTTATCATTCTCAAAGAATTGCGCGTACTGGCCGCCTACTACAAAAGCCAGCAGCCCTATGTGCTGTACACCCGTCAGCCCGCCGCCACCAGCACTCCAAAAGCCTCGCTGGCACCGAAGGCCATTGCTAGTGGCGTAGCTCTGGCCGTCGCCACGGCGCTCGTTATCGCGCCGGCCTACGCTGCATTATCGTCACAAGCCACGCTTACCGGGAATACTATCAGCAGCGCGCCGTTAGGAGTTGCCAATCATATGCTTATCCGGCGTTTGGAGCTGCGTTGCGGCCGCACCCATACTGCCACCGCCAGCCAACGGCCGGTAATCACTCTCTATAATCCCACCAATACGCCGATTGCCCTAGGTAACTGGCACATCGACGATAACAGCGGCCGCATGGTTACATTGCCCGCCGGCACGGTGTTAAAAGGACGGCACCAATATGTTATTACCCCTTTGTTGCGCACCACCGGGCAGTATGGCATCTGTCTCTTATACACATCTGACGCTGCC
>JARIHB010000158.1 GCA_029288515.1 Candidatus Saccharimonadota bacterium
ACCGTGAACTGCGCCGACAACTTGCTGAACGATTGCCTATTGCCATCGAGTACCCCGACATCAAACTGTGCGGTGATAATGGTGCCATGGTCGCCACGCTCGGCTGTTTTAAGGCTATGCACGGCGCCGAACAAGCCGACCCTTATACATTAGGGCCGCAACCTAATCTCTCAATGTAACGCGTTAGGTTATTGCGATGTAAGGTAGATCATGACCGCCAAACCGCACAGCACGATCATGCCAATAACTGTCATTACAATGACGCCTACCGGGCCATGAGGACCATCTGACGGCATTTTAGGCGGCACGGCCGGCTTTGCCGGTTTTTGTTCTGTGGGTTCTGCTTTTGGGGATATATCGGCATCCGCCGGGACTGGATCAGGTAATGTCGGTGCTGGCTTTTCGGCTGGAGCGGGTGTTGTAGCTGTTGGCCCGGAGGGCAGGGGCTCAGGCGCGACAGCGACCCGCTGGGTAACCGGCTCGGGCGGTGGTGCCGGCGAAACAGGCAACGCTACCGGCTCGGGCGGTGGTGCAACAGCGGATGCAACCGGATGTGTCGGTGGAGTGGCGGGTGCAGGGGCGACGGGTGGTTTTGGTGATGTTGGTTGCGGTGGCATAGATGGCGTACGTATTAGCGTTAGCTGTATTATATCACGCGCCCTGCAACGTGTAACGCGTACCGTCGAATGTAATCATGCCCTCTCGCACTAAATCGTCCAGCACACTTTGCAACCGCTCATCAGCGATTTCAGTCTGCATATACTCCATCGTACGCCCTGCCGCCTGCAGTGTGCGCAACACCTGCCCTCGTATTTGCCGCCGCGAACCAGCAAATGCCGACTGCCTTGCGTAGTGTGCACTACGGCGTGAGGCATTGCCGGCTGTCTGCTTCAAAAACGTCCCGTAGTCCATCAAGGCCCAATACCACTCCCGGGCGTTGTCGGGCAGCGTGGCGGCAACCAAGTCAGCGATGTCACGATCATGCACGGCCTGCACATCGTTAAAAAAGTGGTGAATAAAAACCGTGCGGATATTGGTCTCGATAAACACCGCTGGTTTATTGAAAGCGTATGTCATAACCGCACCCGCCGTATTCGGTCCAATGCCCGGCAAGGTCATCAAGCTGGCCTGCGTGTCTGGCAACTGTCCGGCATGTTCGCGACATACCGCCTGTGCCGCCTGCCATAAGAATTTCGCCCGGCGATTGTATCCAAGCCCACTCCAAGCTGTGAGTACCGATGCCAGCGGCGCACCTGCTAATGCCTCCCACGTAGGAAAACGGGCCGTAAAGTCGATAAACTTCGGCAGCACGCGCGGCACCTGCGTCTGCTGCAGCATTATTTCCGAAACCACAATTTTGTAAGGATCATATAAACCATCGGACTCAGGTAAACGCCACGGGAGATCATGCCGCCCTGACCGACGAAAATAATCCCATACACTATCTTGAAACATCCGTATACGTTCCCGCTGCATAGTTCACAGCATACCGTAGCGGCCGTATGGACGCTACTGACCAGTGCTGAAACCGTATGTATTCACCACGTCAGCAATCTTATGCGCCCGCCTGCCGGCAGTAGTGCCTAATACATAGTCGGCCGTTTCGTTACCTGTCACTACCCGGTATATGACGCTATCGTCCGTCAGCCAACGCACCGGTGTACTCAGCCCGGTTTGTATCTGTATCGCTGTCTCTTTGTTGTCTGCCTTGGTATGTATACGAAGGATCCCCTGGCCATTTTGCGTTTCTGTCCACAGGCTGTTTCCCGAGCCGTTAGGCTGTTCTCTATATAGCCGGCTGACCAATGAAGCAGGCGCGGCAATAACCTTATTAATCTTAGTGGATATGGCGTGTGCGTACCATGCATCGTTTGTTTGTAAGCTAAACGTGTCGTAACCGGTGCGGTATACACTCCATACTTCCTTCTCTAACAAGGATTCGTTATCGCTGCCGTCCGGGTTTATGCGATAAAAGTAAGGTTTTACGCTGGCATCATCAGCCGACGGAGCAACAACATAATACACATACCCGCGGGCGCTCAATACCCCATTAAACTTAGCGGCAGCAGCCAACTGATACCGGCTATTATTTGCGTAATCATAGCTGTTGATCGTGTGCCGCTTTGTGCCGCTGGCCGTTGCCTGCTGAAATATCAGGCGAGTGCCGATCCAATCGATGAGTTGAATTTGGTCGGCATGTGTAAGCACAATGCTAGTACCATTTGTAACGTTCACGAGCGTTAAGGTACTCAACAGATATCCGTCGGCGTCATATTGTTTGTCGCGGGTGGATACCACCGCCGCCTGGGTGCCGTCGGGACTGACCACCAGGCTGATATCCGAGCCTTCGGTACCAGTCCCCGGCAGGACGACCTGCGGGTTCTGGCCGTCGGCGTCACTGGCGTACAAATCATACCGGCCGCTTTGCTTGCTTATGTACACCGCTTTGCGGCTCGTCATAAGCGGCACCTCAATAGCACTCTTAGCTGCCGGATGCACCGTTGCCTGGGCGGTACGATAGTCATCGTGAGCAACAGTAATAGGCAGACTGCCAGTCGCCTGGTCGTTAGGTAAGGTGAGCATGGCAAAGCCCTTATCATTAGAACGCACGGCCATAGTCTCGCTTTCAAGCTGAGCGTTTGGTATTGGCCTGCCGGACAGCGCATCTACCACTCGTACGCTATACTGCACACCCACGGCTGTCAGCTTAATGCGGTCAAACGGGTTACTCCCCCATCCCAACACCACGCTGCGACGGATAGTAGAAAATCCCGGTTCGGAGATAATCAGCGTCGACGGTCCCAGCGGCACATTGCGGAGTTCAGCACGACCGTCAATGCCGCTCTGCGCCGTTACGCCACCCACACTGACGGCGGCGTGTTGCACCGGCTGTTGGGTGATTTCATCAACCACGATCACTGATGCCGAGCTGCGTACGCCCGCGTGATTCAGTATAAAATACCGGCTGACTGGCAGGCCGCTAGCCGCACCAGCGCTAAGCAACAACAGCAGACCTACCAAGCGCAGCCAGCGCCGTTTAGCTCGCGGCTCAGGCTGCTTATGATCGTCCTGCTGGAAAAAGGCTTGCGTCTTGCTATCGGTCTCAGGTGGCAGCTTTTCCGGCTCAGCTACTACCGGCAGTTGGGGCGTAATGAGTGCCGGTTGGAGTGGGGGCGTATCTGGCCCGTCAAACGGCAACAAATTCTCTTCAGGTCTCAGCCCTTCGGCCGGCTGGACGGGCGAGCCGGCTGGCTGCTTGCTGTCTGGCGGGGTGGTATCTGCCATACCGTGCATAGCGGACGAATGCTAGAATCCGCCGTACCCCTTGCCATAGCCTGGCGCCGAGAAGTTAGGTTTAAAGTAATCCGTAACCTTCAATGGTTTAACCTCGCCCCACTCACCGGCAGGCGCAATGTATAGTTCGCTGCTATTCTTCGAAACGAGAACGTAGTCGTCAGTATACCACCCGAACGTCGTATACTCGCTCAGGTTGGCCACCTGCTTTTTATTTTCGGCATGAGCGTCACCGATAAAGAGCGTACTCTTGCCATCGCGCGGCTCACTCCAGAACACTTCGTCGTTTGACGGTGAAAAGAGATATGTGAAGTACTGGGTATTCCATATATCGGCAGCTTTCTTGCCCGCCACCTCTTTGACCTGTCCACCTTCGTATTCGTATGCCGGCTCAGTGCCCGTCAGGTTCACACCGAAATACAGCTCGTTCGGGCCATACGGGCGACTGATTACAGACAGATACGAATACCCGGCACCCGGCCACGATTTTATCACCTTCTTCGCCGTACCGTCGGGGTGTACGCTTATAAACATCGCCTGGTGGTCAGCCATTGCTCCAGATGTTGCGCTCTGTACGCCCTTACTAAATACTATTTCGTTATTAAGGATATGCGTATCGGTATAAAATTCGGAATAGTAGTCGCCATAACTGCTACCGGTTGCTGCCGTTTCGTCGAGTGTCGCCAGCTTTTTAGTGCTTGCATCATATGACTTCACAGCGTGTGCTTTCGTATCCCAAATCTGCTTGTTATGGCGGTCTACGCGGTATATAAACGTCGTACCGTTCCATCCAACCGGGCTGAAGTCGGCATCACCTTCGTCCATGGTAGTCATGGCGTCGGTGGCGGTATCAATAAGGAATAGCTTCGCGCTGTTACCACCGTCACGCTTGCTGAGCAGCGCCAGATACCTCCAACTCTGCGAGGCTAGAAGAACGGTGTTCGTAGAGTCTTCCTTACCAGTTCCTTTTATGACTGTTTCCCGGTTCTGGCCGTCTAAGTCGGTCTTTGCAACGTCAACGGTGCCATTGGCGTTTGACAAGAAATACACCTTACCAGCGGGTGTCACCTTAAATGTATTCGCTTCATCCTTTGTGGTCGTAATTTTTACTTTTACAGACAATTTATTGTAGCCGCTCACAGTTACCGTGC
>JARIHB010000163.1 GCA_029288515.1 Candidatus Saccharimonadota bacterium
CAAAGGGGTCAGCGGTAATCTTAAATGCCAGTGAAGCAAATGGCTCACTATCGTTGTGCTTACGCTCAATCTCTTCGCCGGTCTTCGGGTGCGTACCCCAGTTAGTGCTGCGGTCGGTTGGAGCTGGCAGGTAGTCGTTAACCATGTCAAGGAGCTTCTCAACGATCACGCCGCGGCCGTCGCCGCCCATTACGGCGTAGAACTGACCGCCCAGAACAGCGGAACGGATCGCCTGTTTGATTTCTGTCTCCGACAAGCCGTCTTCGCCCACTTCGAAGAACTTCTCAAGAAGGGCTTCATCTTGGGCGACAGCGTTTTCGATAAGCAGACTGCGGTATTTCTTTACCTGGTCCATCATGTCGGCTGGGATATCGCCTTCGGTCAGCTCGTGGTCGGTGAATTCCTTATAGGTGTAGGCCTTCATGGCCACCAGGTCGATTACACCGTTTACGCTCTGCTCAAAACCGATAGGCAGCGATACGGGAAACGCACGCTTGCTCAAACGGTTGTGAATACTCTCAAGAGACTTGTAAAAGTCGCCGCCGGTCTGGTTGATCTTGTTGATAAAGCAGATACGCGGCACGCCGTACTTGTCGGCTTGGCGCCAAACGGTCTCGGACTGGCTTTCGACGCCCATTTTGCCGTCGAATACTACGCACGCGCCATCCAACACCCGCAGTGAACGCTCCACTTCCACGGTGAAGTCGATGTGGCCAGGGGTATCGATGATATTGATCTGCTTGCCCTTCCAGTAGCAGGTCACCGCAGCGGACACAATGGTAATACCGCGTTCACGCTCCTGAGCCATCCAGTCGGTGGTGGTTTCGCCTTCGTGCACGGCGCCGATCTTGTGCTTCAAACCGGTGCGATACAGGATGCCTTCAGTAGTGGTCGTCTTACCGGCGTCGATGTGCGCAATAATACCGATGTTACGGAGATCGTTAATTGTATACTTTGTAGCTGCCATATATTCCTGCTTTATTACCTTTCCTGAAAGACCTTTCTTATAGCCTATAAAATAGTTGCTTTTGTTTTTAGGGCAAACAAAAACAACACTTCCCTCCTATTTTAGCAAATTTCCTTCTTTGAAGCTATAGGCTTAGTCATGGTCGGCGTTCATGGTACGGACGACTGAGTCCAGATACTCATAATATAGCGCCTCGGCTTCATCAGGGCGCAGGACATCCATAAGCCGGCGTACAGTACGGAGCGGATGGGCGCGGTCATTCATGATCCTGCTCAGGCCCCACGGGGTAATACCGGCGGCACGTGCTACGTCCCGTGATGTCATGCTGCCCTCTTCGACCATCCCCCGGATCCATCCGCCAAGCGTCCCGTCGTGGGCAGTGCTCGGCTTTTCGCCGCCCGGCTCGAATATGTCAGGCGGAATCCCCTCCGGCAGTTCGCCGCGGGTCTGCGCCGCCTGCGCATACGCCAGTGCACGGCGGCCTATGGCATTGACTCCCGGAGGCGTAAGGCCATACTCGCGGGCGACTTCGCCATTGGGCTTGCCCTCAGCTAATGAGCGTATAACCGCGCGGGCGATATCGGGTTCGTCAGGTATGCGATCAGCCACGTCAAAATTATGGCCGGCGAGCACACCAAGTATGCGGCTCAGCTGGTTGTGTTCCATACGCGGCTTTGCAGCATGCGACTCCTGGCCGCCTGTCTGTGCATGTGTTTCGGGCACCCTGCCAGGCGGCGCGGCAAACACGAGCCGGGCCCTGGGGCGGCCGGCAGGCTGGGCCTCTATATAGCGTCCGGTATCCGGGTTGGAAGCGAGGTCGCGCAGCATCCTGTTCAAACCGGTTGAAACAACGGACGGTACGACACCGTGCTCCGCAGCAATATCCACCTGTTT
>JARIHB010000168.1 GCA_029288515.1 Candidatus Saccharimonadota bacterium
TCCGTCTCGTGGGCTCGGAGATGTGTATAAGAGACAGGTCGTCGATAGCCACGAGCTTGACCGTCACCTTGTCGCCCTCTTTTACGACGTCGCTTGGCTTGTTTACCCGTTCTTCTTTCATTTCCGAAACGTGCACCAAGCCGTCCTTACCAGGCATAATTTGTACAAACGCCCCAAAGTCCATAACACTTACAACGGGCACGTCATGGTAGATCTTGCCAACCTCTGGTTCGGCTGTCAAGCTCTGAATCCAATCAATTGCTTTCTGGATGCTGGCGCCGTCCGGACTAGCAATCATTACCGTACCATCATCCTTAATATCAATCTCGGTGCCGGTTTCAGCGGTAATACGCTGTATGGTTTCTCCACCCTTACCGATAACTTCACGTATTTTGTCGGGGTTAATTTTGATGCTCTCAACGCGCGGTGCGTATGGGCTCAGCTCCTTGCGGGGTTCTGCCAGCGTTGTTAGCATATGCTCCAAAATGAAAGCCCGGCCCTCTTTACCCTGCAACAGCGCCTTACGCAGGGTATCCACGGGCAGGCCATGTACCTTCATGTCCATCTGAAGGGCGGTAATACCCTTGGCAGTGCCAGCAGTTTTAAAGTCCATATCGCCGGCAAAATCTTCGGCGTCGGCAATGTCACTAAGGATAACTGTTGTATCGCCGTCAACGATGAGACCCATGGCAATACCGCTTACCGGGGCCTTAAGCGGTACACCGGCATCCATTAGTGCTAAACAGCTTGAACAAGTAGCAGCCATGCTCGTGCTGCCGTTCTGGCTCATAATTTCTGTAACGCTGCGGATGGCGTACGGGAATACGTCTTCGGCAGGAATGACCGGCAGTAATGCACGTTCGGCAAGAGCGCTGTGGCCGATCTCGCGCCGGCCCGGACTGCCCAAACGCTTAATCTCACCCACAGTGTAGCCTGGCGCGTTGTAGTGGTGCATGTAGCGATTCTCTTCGTTGCGCTCCATGGTGTCAACAAGCTGCGCGTAACTGAGCGGCGCGAGCGTGACAATGTTCATACCCTGCGTTAAGCCGCGGGTAAACAAACTGGAGCCATGAGCTCGTGGTAAAAAGCCGACCTCACTGGACAGCGGACGGATTTCGGTAAATTTGCGGCCGTCAGGACGGACGCCATCCTGTAGGATGTCCTTACGGACATCCTTATTAGCGGCGGCGGCAAATGCGTCCTCATATTCTCGTCTTACCGTATCCCACTCATCGCCAAGCGCTTCGGCGAAGTGAGCCAACAGCTCTTCGCGCAAGGTATGCATACGCTTGTGCCGCTCAGCCATCGGCGCGCGCAGCTTCTCGCCCATTTTACCTTCCAGCCAGGCGTCTACCTTGGTCTGAATATCTTGGTCTGGCAGGCTCAATGCGTATTCCTGTGTAGTAACGCCTACTTTTTGTACCAGTTCTTTTTGGAGGGCAATAGCCGGTTGTATGGCTTCGTGTGCCCAGGCCAGGGTGTCGGCTACCAGCTCTTCGGAGACTTCGTTAGCGCCAGCTTCAACCATCATAATGCCGCTTTCAGTACCAGCAACCACCAGGTCGAGCTCGTTGGTCTTAGCCTCCTCGGTAGACATGAACGCTGCGGGCTTGCCGTCCTTAAGGCCAATGCGCAGGCCCGCGACCGGACCCTCAAACGGTGCGCCAGTAAGCATAAAGGCAGCACTCATGGCGATCATGGCGATCATATCGGGGCGGAAAGCCGGGTCGGTGGAAAGTACGCTTACCACGCCTTGCACTTCATGGCGATAACCCTTTGGCCACAAGGGACGGATCGGACGGTCGATTAACCGGCCAATAAGAACAGCTTCGTCGCTCGGACGGCCCTCACGCTTTATAAACCGACTGCCGCTGATTTTGCCGGCGGCGTAGAACTTTTCTTCGTAGTCGATACTTAGCGGGAAATAATCAAATCCCGTAATCGGCTTGTCGCTAACCATGGCCGTACCAAGCACGACAGTGTCGCCGTAACGCACAATGACACTGGCGCTCGTACGAAAACCAACGCGGTTTACTTCAAGTGTAAGTTTCCGGCCCAAAAAATCGGTTTCTACCGTAATAATTTGTTTGTCATAAGGGTTTATTGTCTGTCCCATCCGTTCCCTTTCCTCAAATCCGCCTGAACGGACACAGTGCAAATATACAAACTGCCCTTGTGCTAGTAGGTTGGCGTAAGTATATCTGACCCCTGCCCGCCAGTTATCGAATCTGGTAGTTTAATGTGCACAAGCTTAGAGCCTCGATATTCGAGACTCGTAGTTTACGCACTAACGGCGAATGCCAAGTTTAGCAATTAAATCGAGGTAGGCCTTGCCGTCTTTCGCAGCAATGTACTGCAGGTGACGCTTGCGCTTACCGACCAATTGCAGCAGACCGCGGCGAGCAGCGTAGTCGTGCTTGTTGGCCTTCAGGTGCTCGGTTAACTCTTTAATACGTTCGGTCATGATACCAGCCTGTACAGCTGCTGAACCAGTATCCGTTTTGTGGCTTTGCAGGCTCTTAACGACGCCCTGTTTCTTCTCACTTGAAATCATACTGCGGCTATTGTATCAGATGAGGTGAATGATTTCAACACTTTACTGCCGTAAGAAGCACCGCCGGTGACAGGCTATCAACGGTAATGGCGTCAGCAAGCGAGAACTGTCCGATGCGCGTGCGGCGCAAATCGCTCATATATGCCCCGGTACGCAATGCTTCGCCGATATCCGCAACCAGCGAACGTATGTACGTACCTGTCTCTTATACACATCTGACGCTGCC
>JARIHB010000169.1 GCA_029288515.1 Candidatus Saccharimonadota bacterium
TTTCCGCAAGACCGCATTACCGACCACCGTATAAGCTACAGCCGCAGTAATATCCCTGGCGCCCTTAACGGCGAAATCGATGACATCATGGAACAACTCCAAGCCTACGAACGCCAACTCATTAATGACGAGTCTTGAACCTAAATATAGAGTTAATTTTAGGTATGCAGCATAACGTTGTAGAGTTTTTAGCCGAAAATACAGTGGCGTTGCGGCAAGCCGGCATTGAGTCGGCGCGGCTCGACTGCCTGATACTGCTTGAAGATGTCACCGGCCTGAGCCGCGCGAAGCTGCTTGCCCATCCGGAACAACCGCTCACCGGCACACAGTATCGCCGGCTGGCTGCGCACATTCATGCCCGCCTGCGGCACACGCCGCTGGCCTACATTCGCAGCAAGGCGTACTTTTACGGCCGCGAATTTATGGTTTCCGAGCATGTGCTCGTACCACGCCCCGAAACCGAAACTATGATTGATATGCTCAAACAACTGCCGCTCCGGCAGCCAGCAGTTGCCGACATTGGCACCGGTTCTGGATGTATCGGCATCACTGCAGCACTGGAATTACCCGGGGCGCAGCTGTATCTCTATGACATTGACCCGCGTGCATTGCTCGTTGCCCGCCAAAACGTTCGCCAAAAACACGTTAAGGTTGCCGTAGCCCATGCAGACCTCCTTGCCGGCGTGTCCGGCCATTTTGACGTTATACTGGGCAATCTGCCCTACGTACCACGTAACTTCCCTATCAATCGTGCCGCAGCGCACGAACCGCCCATCGCCCTGTTTGCGGGCAAAGACGGCCTTGACGCTTACCGGGCGTTCTGGCAACAATGTGGGCACCGTACTGATACTCCCCGTTACATCCTCACCGAGAGCTTGCCAGTGCAGCACGCCAAGCTCGCGGCTTTAGCACAGCCCGCCGGGTATATCCAGCAGGCCGTACAAGGGTTCATTCAGCTGTTTGAACGGGCTTAGTTTGTCGGTGCAGCGCCCAACGTTAGGTCAATGTTCTTTTCTTTGCCGTCACGCAGTACGGTGATGGTTACTTTGTCGCCAACTTTATGCTTATTTACCAGCGACGACAGGCTATGGCTCTCGTCAATTGCCTGATTATCTATTTTGGTGATAATGTCGCCCGCTTCTATGCCCGCCTTGTCGGCTGGTCCGTCGTCAAGAACCGGGTCGCTGCCGCCATTGATACCGGGAGGTGCAATGTAGGCACCACGACTGACTGGCAAGCCGTATTGGCTGGCGATATCATTCGTTATCGGGATGTATACGACGCCGATGTACGGACGCTGCAGCTTGCCGTTAGCCTTTACGGACTCAATCAGGCCGCTCACATCATTAATGGGTATGGCAAAACCGATGTTCTGGGCGTCGCCCGCGATGGCCGTGTTGAGCCCCACTACCTGACCGTCAAGGTTAACCATCGGGCCACCGGAGTTACCTTCGTTGATAGCGGCATCCGTCTGGAACAGATCTTCAAGGTTTTCAACGCTTGAACCGGTTTCGTCACTGGCCTGTACACTGCGGCCGTAGCCAGACAGGATACCGGTGGTAACAGTATTATGGAACTGTCCCAGGGCGTTGCCAATAGCTACTACCGTATCCCCTACCTGCATCTTGCCGGAGTCGCCAATAGTTGCCGGCTTAAGCTTTTTACCCTTACGGTCGTGCACCTGCAGGAAGGCAACATCAAGGCTATCAGACTCGCTCGTGCGGCCCACAACGCTCACATCGGTCAGCTCGGTGCCGTCAGACAGTGTTACGCTGACCTTTGTCGTACCGGATGGCACAACGTGCCGGTTCGTTAGTATTAATCCGTCGTCGGTCAGGATAATGCCGGTACCCGCCCCTTCAGCCGTACCTGAGCGGGGACCAAAAAACGTATCTTGCGTTGTTGTAGCAGTCGTATTAACGGACACAACGCTTTCACCCACTGTCTTGGCAATATTACTTATAAGCTGGCCCTGAGACTTTAACACCACTTGTTGCTGTTGCGTCGATGGAGTGTCACTGCGATTAGCCAACCAGCCGCCCAGCACCCCGCCACCCAAACTGAAGATTATCAGCATAGCCATGGCCAACATGCGGACCCGAGGGTGTTCAGGGCCGAACATAGGCCCTGAAGCCTTCTGCTTAGATGATGCGACTGGCTTCGAGGTTGCAGCAGCCGAACCGCTCCACGTGGGCGGCTCTACGGCAGATCCTGCCTGCGACGTCGTCGATTGTTGGTTGTCGTTGGTTATATCGGGCACGTCTGACTTACCTGTTGCCATGTACTCCCTCCCTTATATCACTTCAATTAATATATTTTAGCGGAATAGCGCTTGAACGGTACTTACAACATTCACAACTAATGATGCCATAACAGCTAGAACAATAGCTGAAGAAGTTACCAAAATCTCCAGCTTTACGAGCTTTGTCAGACGCTCGTAATGGTCCAAATAATACAATGCCGCTAAAGCATAGCCCAAGGCCACCAGAAGCAACGTAGGCTGCGCCATAAAGCCGTAAAATAAGAGCCAATGCCCCAGCACCCATACCAACGCACCACCAAAGTAGGCCCACAAATAAGACAATAACTTGGCGTAGGGTTCGTCAAAGCTATCAAAAAAGTGCCGAGCTGACAGATAACAGATAAGTGCTGAGAGCAATACCAGGTAGTACAGTGGCTCCTCCCCGAGCCCGATAAACAGCGCTGTTAAACCAAAAAGTAAGCTTATGAGCGCTTGTGCAGCCACCATAAAGGTGTTTGACGCCGGCTTAATAACTAACAGCCACAGTACATAGGCCGCCGTCCAGGCGATTTGCCACCATTGCTGCCCGCCGCTATGTACTATAAATAGCAGCAACGAAACGCCCACGATAATATCAACAGCGTTAGCGCGGATATTTGCCAGCCAGAAACGAGGCCGTACCACAAACATACGCCATTTGCTGAGCAGTATCAGCGCCAAAGCAAGCTGGACGAAGTTAATCCGTACGAGGGCAAAAATCAGGACTGCCAGTAGGACATTGAGCCCTACATGAGCGACACGCGAGAAACCGCTCGCCGGTTTAATTTTCGCTATTAGTGGACGCATCTTGTCCTAAGATTACCACAAAATCCGCGCCTGTGGTGGGCAAGTTGGGGTCAGGCACCTGCGTAGTAGCCTTCACGCCCATGCGTTTTTCAAGGTAGTTCTTAGTAAACGGCTTTTTGCCGTTGCTCATGTCAATAATCATTGTGGTCTGATAGTCAGAGCTTGGCGCAGTCGCGACGTTTACCACATTGTAGCCATACGATTTCAGTTTATCGCCAGTGGCACCGGCCAGTCCGGGCACAGTTGTACCGTTCAAGACACTGATAGCGGCATTCTCTTTCGCCAGATACGGGTCCTTCATGGTATTACGAATATAGTTTTGTATGGCGCTGTAGTCCCCTACTCCGGCGGTCGGCACAACCACCGACAGACCGTTAATGTTGTCGGTACGTACATAGTTGTTCGGCGGATCAGCCAAACCAAGCGACTTGATATTATTAGCGCCCACATTCTTTACGATCTGTGCCAGCCGCAGACTGTCGGTAACGCTGAAGTCGGTAGAAATATGATCGCCAAAGGCACTCATCAGCTGTGAAACTTTTACAGGGTTGGTGTATGTGCCGGCGGACAGCACCTTCTGGGACAGGGCGCTAATAAACAGACGCTGGCGTTCAGTACGGTCAAAATCGCCGCGCGCACTGGTGTGGCGAGTACGCGTGAACATCAGGGCACGCAACCCGTCGAAGTGCTGGTTGCCCGCCTGAACGTCGAGCGTGTACGGCCGGTGCGTTTCTTCGTTGTACATATAGTCCTTAACGGCTGCTGAGGCTGGTATGTTGATATCTACGCCGCCCACGGTATCAACAGCTTGCTGGAAGGCGTGAAAGTCAACCATACCGTAATAATGGATCGGGACACCGAGCACACTGGTAACGGTGTCTTCAATGGCGGTAATGCCGGCTTTTTCGGCAGCAGCGTCGTCTTTGGGGTTAGCGGCTTGTGCCTTGTATTTGGCATTGGCAAAAACGGCATTAATCTTAGTGTAGCCGGTGCCCGGATTAACCCAAAGGTCGCGCGGTATGCTCACCATATTGGCTGTTTTGTTTACCGGATCAATGCTTGCCACCAGCAGCGTGTCGGTAAGATCCGGGCCATCGTGACCGTCACCTCCCCGACCCAGCAGCAAAATATTGATACGGCCGTCACCCTCACCCTTGAGCAGAGAGGGTTTAACGTTATCCTGCAGCGCGGCAGCCGAACCTCCGCCCTTAAACACTTTATTAATCTTAAAGAACCCCTTGGTAAATAAAAAGCCGCCCAGCAAGAGTACTAAGGCTGCTACAACAATCCCGGAGCGTAGGCTCCACTTACGAACCTTACCCCACTTTGTGAGCGGTTTTTGGTGTTTGCCCTTCTTGCGCAGACGCTTGTCGGCTTCCAGGGAACCGCCCGGCAATGTCATGTGCAGCAATGAAGTGGATTGCTCCTGAGGTGGACGCGGTGGTAACTGCGCCATCGGGCGCTCGCCAGGGGTTTGACGCGGCTGAGCAATAGGCCGAGTAACCGGATGGTAGCCGTTGGGGCGGCTAAAATCGTCCAGGCGGCGAGGGTTGGCGCTGCGGAATCGGTCAGCACTGATGGCTACACGCCGCGACACGCCCTGACCGGCTGGCGGAGTGGACGAATAGGCTCGCTGCGGCGCGGTAACAAACCCGTCCATCGCCCGTCCTGGCTGGTGACTTTTCTTACGAAAATCATGCATAGCAATGGGAGTAAGTATAACGGGTTTAGGCTATGTCGTAAACCTCTGAAACAGATGTTCTTATCTTGTATTGTGTGCTTTTTACACTGGGCCGGATAATGTTTTTTATTCAAGTGTTACCACTACCCATACCAAACCGTCACTATCCGGCTTGCCGAGTGCTTTGCCGATAATCGTGCCGGCAGCTGGGGCCGTAGGCTTGCCAGCACTTCCCTCTTCGGCGGCACTGGCCAATAGGTCACCGGCCTGCACCGGCGCGCCAGGCACCACGCGGACCTGCACGGTACCGCCGATGGCGACCTCAATAGTATCGCCGGCTTGCTGTGCAGCCGTAACAGCCACACCGATAACTTTGGTATCAGCCACTGTGGTTGTGGTTGTAACCTGTCCTTCGTGTGCGGCATCAATGGTAACCACGTCACCAGCATGGACCGGCGTAGACGCCACAAACCGTTTAGTAATCGCGTTGCGGCTCTGGCCAGTACCTTGGAACTGGATGTCGCCGCCAATCTTAGCTGAGCCGTTTACAGTGATATCCTGGGCAGTCATCGTGCCGACAACCAACTGCTTGATGGTTGCTATACCGGAAACTGTCAGATTGTCTGTTGTGGTTGTGCCGGATATGTTGAGGTCGCCTGACACCGACGTTGTCCCTTGAAGAGTATTGTTGGCGGCAATATTACTGTTCGGATCAGCCCATGTCAGATTAGCAAATGTCATAACCATGCCCTCGGCGTCCGGTTTGCCGGCGTTAAAGCCTTCAAGTGCCTTGCCGATCATCTGGCCGGGCTGCGTTGCCTTCATGGCCACACCTGGCGTGCTCGATGTAGTAAGATAGTCGCCCGGCTCAATCGGCCCGTTTTCCATCGACACCCGTACCGGCACGCGGCCGTTTAAGGCCAGCAGTACCATCTTGTTGCCAGCACTGTTTCCGGCCGCCTTAGGATCGCCCAGCACCATGCCTGGTTCGGTCGAAACAATACCCATGGCCTTGCTGTCATATGTTTTGCCCGTCTTTTGCACGCCAGCCTCCAGGCTGCCGTCAACTGCTACGACAGTACCCGGGGCAATGGTGTTGTCCTTAGTGTAGTAGGCTTCAGCAACGTCAGCGCCGGTCATCTTGAAGGCAATCATGTAGGAGCCGCCATGCACGATGGTGTTCACTGCCGTGGCTGTGTCCTGTGCCCAGCGGAGACGGAACGTACCGGCGGTACCGGCGGTTTTTACCGTGCCATACATGAAGTACGGATGATCGACGGTATCGGTGTGCGTGTGTGACGACGATGCGCCACAAGTAGATTGTGGGTTCTGAATACCCTCCCACAGGTCGTCCGATACTGTAGCACAGGTTGCACCAGCTGGCGCTGTAAAGGTGTCTTTGAAGTCTGCCGTCGTGTTACTCTTTACCGTACCGTAAATCTGGAATCCCCAGGTTTCGTTGGCGCCGACGCTAAAGAAGAAGTCGTCGTCGTCCTGGAACGTTGCGCTGTTGTTGACCGTCTCGTCACTTGTCTTGTATATCGTCACCGATGCCCGGTCGGTGCCGCACGAGAACGTCTTAGTGGTGGTATCCCACAGCAACTTGGAGTTCTGGGCGTCACAGTCTGTCAGGCCGGCGCCAGTTAAGGTGTCGACACTCAAGCCGCCGGTGACCGTAGTAAGGCCGTTCAGGCCAATGCCGCCGCTACCGCCATTAATCGTAGTGGTACTGGTACTGTTTGTCGAACCGAGACTTACAGTCTGGGCAGCACCGGTTGAGTTAGCGATATTTACCGTTGAAGCAGTGGCGGTTGAACCGGTGATACCGACGTTGACCGTTGGCGAGGAAGTATTAACGCTCAACACGGTCGTGGTGCCGGCGGCATTCTGCACCCGGAAGGCGTTGGCGCTGTCTTGAGCATTTTTAACCAGAACCGCGCCGGCAGTACCACTGCCGGTAGCAGCACCGCCTTGCAGCACCACATTACCACCAGCATTATTGCCGCTGCCGCCAGCTGCGCCGCCGGCTAACGTCAATGCGCCGCCAGCGCTGCCCGTGCTTGCCGAAGCACCGGCCCCGGCCCTGTCTCTTATACACATCTCCGAGCCCACGAGACGGA
>JARIHB010000175.1 GCA_029288515.1 Candidatus Saccharimonadota bacterium
CCCGTCTCCCACCTAGAGATGGTGTTTGTCTTAACTTCTAGCTCACGAGCCAGTTCCTCTTGAGGCAGACCGCCGGGGCGGAATGCAAGCCGCAGCTCTTTGATCTTACTGGCTACATGGTTTGTGGTGTTGGGTGTATTCCTCATATAGGAACATGATATCACCTTTTGGCGTTGACATGAAATTCGAGTAGCGCTATCCTAACAAAGTACAGTAACAATCACCGCGGTTTGGTGATTAACTGATAAACATTTTTGCCGTCTGACTGACTTCGGCCTGCCAGAATTAGAGCAAGAAATAAACCTAAGGCTGTCAGGAGGAGTAGTACGCATGACGGACGTTCTAACAATAATACAAATTTTATGGCCAATCATTGGCGGTATCATCGGCGGCCTGGTCTGGTACCAGTTCTTCCATAAGAAGGAGCGCCGTTTGTTCAAGAACATCCAGCGGCCAATCGGCATTATTGCCACCGAAGATAAGTCCATGGCGCACGAAGCCGAGCTTCTACGACGCGTGGGCTTTTTTAATGTCGGAAATCCCTCATCGGACGGTCGTGCCGTCGACCTGATGAACGGTAAACGGCTAGTGATCATCGGCTACACCCCTGACTCCCAAGCCTTTAAGGAAGCTTTTAACGCCGCCAAACAGCGCGAAGTGCCGGTGGTTGTTTACGCCGGCCCGACTCGCATCAGCAACGACGATATGGCCCTCCTACAAAGCTATTCTCATCACTCAATGTGCAACACGCCACTACGCCTGATCTCGGACGTATTCGCGGTTATGAGCACCTACCCGGAGGACAAATAAATGGACGACGCCACAATCAACAAGGTAGTCAACGGCTACGTCCGTGACCACCTTTCGCCAAAGCCAGAACAGCGGGCTTACATTGCTGAGAAGTATGGTGAACTCAAGGGCTTCCTGGGCGGCGTATGCTTCCGCTCTGGCTCGTACCCGCGATACACCGCCATTGATCCGGTTCATGACCTTGATGTCATCTACCCCGTCACCGATGTGACGGTTCGCGACAACCCTTCCGCGCTTGTGAACCAACTGCTGGCCCAGCTCCAAGAGCAGTACAAGAACTCGCCGACAAAAATTAAGCGAATCTACACCCAGACCCACTCTGTGACTATTGAGCTGGCCGATTCACCGGAGGGCGACTTTAGTATAGACGTTGTGCCAGCAATCGAGCTTAGCGCCAAAAATGACTACGGCCAGGCGCTGTACTCCGTGCCAGAAATTCTGCGCCTCAACCACCACAATCGGCAGCGCCGGTATGAAAACGCCGCTGAGCGGCCAATTGGCTGGATTAAATCTGATCCGCGCGGCTACATCAAGGCGGCCAGCGATCTGAATGATGCCAACGGCGACTTTCGCCACGCAGCCAAGCTAATCAAAGGCTGGCGGCACGCCTGCAAGATGGCCTATAAGGATGATTTTAAGCTTAAATCATTCCACATCGAGCAAACCGTACGCCTGTACTTTGAGGCTAATCCGGACTGCTCTACGGTTGAGGCCGTCACCGCTTGCCTCGAGGCGCTACCAGATTACCTTGAAAACGCACAGATCCCCGACAGGGCAGATAATGATCGTCTAATTGACGAATACGTTGACGACCTCACCGATACCGAGCGCAATCTGATCCTGCGGCTCCAAACCGAGGCATTAGCTATCGTACGGCAGCTTCCGGCCTCTTCCGACGAGGACGACGTGGTTGATAAACTTGAGACGCTTACGACCGTGACCAAGCCTAGGCCGGTGGTTACTACCCCGGCAACAAGGGCAGTAACTCCACGTCAACCCTGGGCACGCTAGAGGCAAAGACTATGTGGACGCGTGATGATCTAAGCTGGTTAGCTGTAAGCTACCCGACTTTGCAGGAGACGAAGCCCCGCGTGATTGAAGGCAGTTTAACTTTCAAGATGCTTCGTGCCAACGGCCAATATTTGGTGAACCCGCCAGACAAGCTGGTTCTGGATACCTCGCCAGCAGACCATCTCTACATAAGCGACACCTACAAGGTGCGCATCACCTGGCCAGAGGGCGAGCCGTATCCCAAAGCGCATGAGATTGGAGGCAAGCTAGCTGAAACAGCCAAGCGACTAGGTAAAAGCCTACTAGACATGCATCAGTACGAGCAAGATGGTGCTCTATGCCTAGCGGCGGCGATGGACTTGGAGCGAACTTTCTGCAAGGGCTTCGAACTAGATATATTTGTAGAAGAGCTTCTTATCCCTTACTTTTTTGCTCAATCGCACCATGCCGAAACTCGGGTATGGTTATGGGGGGAGTTGATGCACGGTTCGCTTGGATTGATAGAGTGGCTTGGCCGCCAGGAGGTTAGAGACAATGGTGATGCCCAATTGACCCTCAAACACATCCTCGCGCAGAGAGATCGCGACGAGATCATGGCATTGCTCAGAGTGCGGCCCCGTGGACATTACCTATGCCTTTGTGGTTCAGGAAAGAAAATGCGCGATTGTCATGCTGATGTACAAAACGGCATTACTCGCCTAAGAATGGCCATCAGCAGCATGTCATAAAAGAGAATGATGCTTAAAGCTGTAGTGTGCTCCTACGGCCACGATGATGTGATCCCGCAGAGGCATGCCCAGCAATATGCCCGCTGCCACTAATTGTTGCGTAGTAGTTATATCGGCATTGCTTGGAGCTACATCACCCGAGGGATGATTGTGCGCAATAATCACCGAAGCGGCGCGATCAGCAAGCGGCCCAACAAAAACCTCACGCGGATGAGCAAGCGAAGTGTCGAGCAATCCTATGGTTACGATCCGCCGCGTAATAAGCCGATATCCACTATCGAGCGAAAGACTTATGAGGTACTCTTGTTTCTTGCCACGAAAAGGCTCTAAGCAAGCCAGTATAGCTTCACTTTTACGCAGCAGCATGCCCGGTTTAACAGGATTTTCGCAAAGCGGACACGGTTCGTTATCGGCCATAGATGACGACCAACCCGCTTGGTGGCATCCAGCTCACCAACATATATTGCTCGTGCCTCTCTACACCATCAGTTATATAGAGCGTTTTACATATTGGCGGAGCTTGCAAGAATTGCTCAACGGTAGCAAATGATATGTCAGCTTGCGGGTCGGTAACGGGTGGCTGCGAGGTGAAGGTGGTGCCACGCAAGCACTCCAAATCATGTGCGATCTCAAGCTTTCTCTGGGGAGATAATGTGCTCGATAGCTCTCGCTGTCTCAAGCGAATAAGCCTGAGCCATTGCTTCCTAGTGGCGCTCAATAATGCAGCGGGTTGATCAGTTACGACCGCAACCTTACCATTTACCCGACGTCCAAATATATGACTGGCTAGGTCGAATGAAAGGCTCGTAGTGTCCTTAAGGGTGCGCTTCTCGCTATAAAGTCCAATCATTTCGTAAGATTGCAGGTTAAACTATTAGTTTATGTTTACATCTTAAATCTATCACAAGTCTTTACAAACTTAAACTACGAGTTTATTCAACTATTAGTTTATATCTTCTACCCTTAAGATATGAACGTCCCAAATGAAGAAAAGCTACTGCAAGCCTTTGGCAAGCGAGTCGCCGAAGTACGGAAAAGCAAGGGCGTCAAACAAACCGACTTAGCCGAGCGAATTAATATGAGCGTCGTAACGATTGCTTATATCGAAACCGGTAAACGCTGGGTACGTCTTGCGACTCTAGAGAAAATCGCCCGTGCGCTTAAAGTTAAAGTGCGCGATTTATTCCCGGACTTTTAGCTGAAATCCATTCTTGCAAGACGACTATTAAAGTTGCGTGGTAAAATAAACCCAAATGAGTGCAGCGAAAACACCAGGCGAAATATTTAAAGAAGCCAGACTTAAAAAGGGCTGGACTCAGGACGAGGTCACGAAACGAGCTGGCCTTGGCAAGAATACCTACCCAAAAATTGAGCGCGGCGTTAATAAGCCAGACAGAGACTCAATCGGGAAACTCATGAAAGTTCTTGATATTGACCCCTCAAAGCTGAAGTATTTGGTGGGCTAGATAGAACCAATATGCATTGGATAGCCGCCGACTTATTAATGTTTGTGTGCTCAGTGGCGGTCTATGTAGCCGTCCGTAAAGCAGCACTCGACAAATTACCGAACCAGTTTAATAACCTTGCCATGTTCGCCATTCCGTTGGTCGTGTTTTTGATTGCCGATGTTATAACGCGGCCTTCATTTGCTCTTACTTTGTCGCAAGGATTGCTCATTATCCTGACCGCCATCGTCTTGTCCTATTACGGTAATGCCATGTCCATGAGGAGTATTGAGTTAGCTCCGAACGCAGGTTACAGCCTAGTACTTTCAAAAAGCTATGTTGTACTTACGTCTATACTCGCAGTGCCTTTATTCGGTGCTCATCTAACTTTACCAGCCATTATTGCAATCGGTTTAATCGTCAGCTCGTCGGCATTAATCATGATCAATCCGAAGGCGGCCCATCATGCCAAAAGTTCTGCTTGGGTTTCATTGGCTCTGGGATCTTTCTTGTGCTGGGCATTTCTGTCACTCATGGCTAAACATTTGATCGGACAGGGTATACCAACAATCGTTTTCCTAACCTATATGTTCGCAATAGTTGTAGTATGTATTCTCGTCGAGATGAAGCACGAGAGGGTTGAGTTCGGCGTAGTAAAGCGCCATTTTTGGCCCTTTTTGTTGATCGGTATTGCCGCATCAGGCTTCAACTTCTTTAATTTTTACGCCATTAGCATTGCGCCAAACGTAGGGTATGTTAATGCAACCAACGCGGCGTCAATCGGTGCCGTGACAGTGCTTTCAGTGATCCTATTCAAGGATGAACTGACGAAACAAAAACTCTTCGGTGTCACCGGCGTCATCCTGGGGTTGCTACTACTCTTTATCTGGAAATAGGCTTACAAAAACCTATCGAGCTTCGCAAACTCAATCATCTGCTGCGCAAGCAACTCTGACTCAATCCGTCGCATCACCTCGCAGCTATCGTTCTGCGAGAGCGCGTTCAAGCTGCCCTCCCAAAGTATTTTTCTATCCACGATCACCAACTTGCGGTGATGCCCGCCCGTAAAAAGCACCTCTACGCCTATATCCTGCATTTGCTCTATTGCTTGCCATGCCTGAGCGTCAAAAGGGGAGTCATGCTCGGAAGGATGGCGCGTGTTTACGGTAATCCTAACCTGACGACTTCTCATTTTCTTGAAAATGGGAAGTAAACTGGCAACTCGGTTGCCAGTTATAAACGGGCTCTCGATCACGGCCTCGGAGATACAGTCGTTTAGATCGCGCATAAAGGCCCGGTAGAATGTTTGCTCGTTATATAATTGAGACGTGAGCAAATCGGAGGATGCGTCTTTGTGGCGCTGGAATATCCGGCCTAGCATTGCTTCGCGTCCTTGTCGTCTTTCGGCTCATCGAGGAGATTGCGGATTTCTTTGACGTCGCACTCAGTACCCTCGCCAAAAGTTATCTTAACGTCCCCTATGCTCCACCAGTAGATTTTGTAAAGGCCCGGTAACGGGTCTTTGTATTTAATGTGTATTTATGGTGACACGATCCATTCGTTCATGTGTACGAGAGGCATAAGGTCCTCTTCTAGTACTACGTCGAAGCCGGCTGCGAAGCTTTGCTGAAGGTAGTGCTCGCGGGCTACAGTGTCGTGCAGCGCTCGGTCGCATATGCGTATGCGCAGCACATGCTCGCTACCCTCGGCCATATCAACATCCTGCAGGCTGTCACCAATTAGAATGGTACACGGACGTTGGGCGCGAATGGCCTTTAACTCGCCATTGCCTTGCTCGCGTTTATTCAAGACATGTACCATGCTGTCACGGTCCCACCCCAGAATGCGGCCATCGTCAGCCAGTGCTAACCGAGTGGATAGTATAAGGCTGGGGTGTATGGTGCGCTTGGCACAGATAACTTCAATAACGTCACAAACGCCGGCGGATAGAATGACCGTGGGTATACCGGCCGTTTCACAGTCCTTGAATAGTTTGGTAGTGCCATCACGTAATTGCACATTGCGGGCGGCCGCTTCGATTTGATGCATATACACCGGATGATCGACGTACAACTGCAGGGCGGAGTTCCACCACCTCAGGGCGTCAGTTTCTGTAAGCTCTCCGGATAGTTCTTTAGGTTGATAGGTAGCGCGCAAGTCATACATGGCCTGTCTGCCTACTTCGGGTAACAGACCATGTAATATGTACCAGGTAGTGATATCTTCGCCGGTGTGCTTGCTGGTAGTAAGCGTGCGGTCAAAGTCGAATACATACGATACGCAGTCAGGGCCGGTCTGAGCAAAAGAGACCAGCTTGCGCTGGACAGTTGCGGGGTCACTGCATATAAAGCCCGCCGGATTGTTTGGATTGAATGGTGTAGCCATGACAGTTCTGAACACACAGTCTACGATGTTATGTCTGTTGAGTAAAGCGTTTGCAGAACCTATGTTCCGAAAAGAATATGGCACCATAGTCAAAGCTGCCGTTCCCTGTTACAATGGAATGTACAATACAGAGGAGACAGAGGATATGGCAGCACAAGTATATGATTTTTCGGGCGTATGGCTCAGTACGTATAGCTTTGTAAGCGGCTTGACCGGCAAGAAGACGGTGACTGATCACTACGTTACTCTGCATCGCAAAGGTAACCAGTTGGTGGCAGAGAGCATACCGAACATGCAGGGATCATACATGATGGGACGTTTTACACTCGACGGTCGCATCGCTACTGGCTACTACCACAGCGAGAACTCTCCGAAAAGCTCGCACAAAGACGCGGTATACAATGGTGCTGCGCAATTGTTACTTGATGAGGATGGCAAGGCGTTACGCGGCAAGTACGTCGGGTACGGCAACAAGCTAGAAATCAAGACCGGCGACTGGCAGATTGTACACGTCGGCCAGCACAAACCGGCTGACGCCCAACAGAAGTCGGATACATTCAGGCATCCGGTCGAGGATCATTAATAGTACGACGTTTCGCTCGAGGCTACAAAAATGTCCCCAGGACATTTTTGGGGTATTAGCTCATTTGGTAGAGCGCCTGCATCGCACGCAGGAGGTGGGCGGTTCGAATCCGCCATACTCCACCATTACGTATCATACTAAACAGACGCCCACCAACGGACGTCTGTTTAGTATGATACGTGTTGACGTCGTAAGCAGAGACAGCGATAATCAAGCACATGCATGATGCCGTACCGTCAGCTGCAATTCAGGGCCACCAGCTCACAGTGGTTCGCGGTAACTTTTCGGCGCTCCAGGAAGTATCATTTGCTATTTCCCCCGGCAGCATTACTGGACTGTTGGGGCCGAGCGGTTCTGGCAAGACGACACTTATGCGGGCTATCATGGGTGTGCAGGCGATCACTTCTGGGACGGTACAGGTATTGGACCAGCCAGCCGGCAGCGAGGTGCTGCGTAAGAGTATTGGCTATGTTACGCAAGCACCGGCGATATATGATGACCTCACTACTCGTCAGAATGTGCAGTATTTTGCCACTATACTAGGTGTAGACGATGCCGAAACCGACCAGGTGATAGGCGTTGTTGATCTTACCCCTCAGAAGGATCAGCTGGCTGGTTCGCTTTCCGGTGGCCAGCGGGCACGGGTGAGCTTGGCGGTCGCACTTCTGGGCAATCCAGAAGTGCTTATACTTGACGAACCGACGGTCGGCCTTGATCCGGTGCTGCGCCAGTCGTTATGGCAGCTATTCCGAAAGCTAGCCGCCGAAGGGCATACTTTGCTGGTATCAAGCCATATAATGGACGAGGCCGAACAGTGTGAGCATGTATTGCTGTTGCGCGAAGGGCAGGTGCTATATGGTGGCACGAAAGCCGGATTACTAACTACAACGCATACCAGGAACGTCGAAAAGGCATTCTTGAAATTAGCAGGAGCACGTCATGAATAGCGGGCGTACATTGGCCACGGCACGGCGGGTGCTGCAGCAGCTGATTCATGATCACCGGACACTAGGGCTGTTATTTGTGGTACCGCTGGTGCTGCTGGGCTTACTGTGCTGGATATACCAGGACACACCGGTGATGTTTGACCGCATCGGGCCGGCACTGCTGGGTATTTTTCCGTTTGTGGTGATGTTTCTGGTGACGTCAATTGCTACGCTGCGCGAGCGGTCATCGGGAACATTGGAACGGCTGCTTACTATGCCGATCGCCAAGCTTGACATACTCATGGGATACGCGTTGAGTTTTGGTTTGCTGGCGGTACTGCAGGCTGTACTGGCTAGTGTATTTTCGGTGTATGTGTTGGGTATGGACGTTACCGGGCCATTGTGGTTTTTAATTATCGTGGCGCTTGCTGATGCGGTGCTAGGCTGTACACTCGGCTTATTCGCCAGCGCCTTCGCACGGACAGAATTCCAGGCAGTGCAATTTATGCCTGCGTTTGTGTTGCCCCAGGTGCTGTTATGTGGTCTGTTGGTGCCAGTATTGCAACTGCCTACGGTGCTGCACTGGCTGGCTAACTGTTTGCCGCTTACCTATGCAGTGGACGCGATGACCCGTCTGGGAGTTGATCAGGGCGTGACATTTAGAGAGATATGGGATGTAATCGTTGTTGCTATATTTGCACTGCTTGCAGTACTGTTGGGTGCCGCCACCTTGCATCGGCAGACAAAATAACAGCACATAGCATGCTACAATACCAGCATGTCTGTAAAACTTTCGAAACGCAATTTGTTACTTGGTCTGTACATCGCTGGCGCTGCGCTGCTGGCAGTGACGGGCGTGCTGTGGTGGGATCATCGTAATACATCACCGGAACGGGTGTTCTGGGGTACAGTACGCCAGGGTATGATGACGTCTGGGGTTACGGTGGAGACGAAGCAAAGCGGCACTGGTTCGTCGCTGCATCAGACGGTTCAGTACTCAATGGGCGGTCAGGCAGCGGTGCATACGCTTACAAACCTCGTGCAAGGGGGTACTACTATCATTGATGAAGCCGTTGCTACACCGGCCGCCGATTATACCCGTTACACGAGCATTAAGACTGACCAAAAGACAGCCAGTGGCAAAACAATGGATTTCTCTAAGGTGCTTGGCATATGGGCAAAATCAGGCGGCGACAGTGGGCAACAATTGCCGCAGGCTATCCTAGGCACTAATCTACCCCTTGGTGGCGTAGTCATACCACTTGCCCAGTTACAACCGGCTCAGCGCGATAAGCTGTATAGTCAAATTCAGAAAGATGGCTTATATGATATCTCGTTCAAAGATGTCACCGCATCCCACAAGGACGGCCGCCTGGTATACACCTATAAAGTGAGCATCCAGCCCGAAAAGTATGCCACGATGATGAAGCAATTCGGCAAAAGCACCGGCCTGCATATGCTGGATGCGCTGAATCCTGAACAATATGCGGGGCAACCGGCCTTTACAGTTGTACTGACAATTGATGCCCGCGCACATCAATTGGTAAGTGCCGCCTCCGAGGATGGCAATATTAAGCAGACCTATACTGCTTACGACATGCCTGCCATCATCACCGTGCCTACTCATGCTATTTCCAGCACCGAAATGCAAAAGCGTTTGCAAGAATTACAACAATAAGTATTACAATGCAAGTAGTTGTCGACTCACTACTGACTCACTACGAAACGGCGGGCAAAGGGAAGCTGTTAGTGTTGTTGCATGGGTGGGGCGACAGTGCGGCCGGTATGAAATCCCTCCAGCAAGCACTGGCTAAGCATTATACGGTCATTGCCCTCGACTTGCCGGGATTCGGCAGCACCGAATCGCCGCACGGCGTATGGGGTCTGAACGATTATGCGGTTTTCGTAGCTCATTTTTTACACAAAATCAACGCCGGACCCGTCGGGGTGCTGGTTGGCCATTCTAACGGCGGCGGCATTGCGCTGCGGGGCTTGGGCAACGGCTCGTTGCAAGCTGATAGGTTAGTTTTATTAGCAAGCGCCGGTATTCGCGGCGAATATAAGGGCCGCATCAAGGCCTTACGCTATGCAGCTAAGGCGGCCAAAGCAATAGTTACCCCCTTGCCTAAAAGCGTGCGGCGGCGTATTCGCAAAAGGGCCTACCACGTTATAGGTTCTGACATGCTCGTGGCCGAGCATCTGCAGGAAACGTTTAAAAAAGTAGTTACTGACGATACACGGGCTGATGCCCAAAGCCTGAGCATACCAACGTTGCTGATTTACGGTGAGCAGGACGAGGCAACGCCCGTACGTTTTGGCGAAATGTATCACCAGTACATCACTGATTCAACATTGGAGATACTGCCTGGCGCCGGACATTTTGTGCATGTAGAGCGCTTGCATGAAGTAGTGCGGGCAATTGAGGAGTTTGCAGCATGATTCGGGGCCTGCTGAGTTTGTTCTCCTGGAATTATCCGCGCGTGTTGGTGTATATGTTGCAGAATACCGAATATCACGCCGGCCCCTATCTGAAGTGGTTTTGGCACACCACACACTTTGAGCGCGTTATGTACCGACGCACCTTGGAGCCGACTATGGCAGCGCGTATGCTATTGTTGGCGCTCCGTGCCGGCATGGCAAGTGAGATTTTTATCGGAGCCGGCCTTATATACCTGTGGTGGCAATACGACCTAACCGGGGGGTTGGAATTCGGCGCGGCTTTACTGCTGGCATACCCGGTAGTGTGGGCGCACCTGGTGGTGGTGCCGCTGGCATTAGGGAGGATGCTTGTGGTACGACCGCGACAGTGGCGCACAATTCAGGCCTCACGTGCCATTTTTACGTCCTTTAAGGGCATAAAGATCGCTGTCGCTGGCAGCTATGGGAAAACAAGTATGAAAGAGCTGCTGCTGACGGTGCTGAGCGAAGGCAAAAAGGTCGCTGCTACGCCAGCGAACAAGAATGTGGCAATCTCGCATGCCCATTTTGCGTATTCGCTGGCCGGTGACGAAGACATACTTATTATTGAATATGGCGAGGGTGAACCGGGTGATGTGCGCCGATTCGCCGCCATTACACAGCCAACGCACGCTGTAATCACCGGTATCGCACCGGCCCATCTCGATCGTTATAAGACGCTCGAGGCCGCGGCCAGAGATATTTTTCACGTAGCTGACGTGGTGCCGAAGGACCATGTGTACATAAACGGCGAATCGCCGGACGCGCTGCCGTTTGTTACGCCGGGCCAGCAATTATATAGCGAAAAAAATGCCCTAGGATGGAAGATAAGCGGTGTACGCGTAAATCTGGATGGTACTCATTTTACGATGCGCAAAGGCAAGCACACGCTACAGCTGCAGAGCGGACTGTTGGGCAGGCATCAGGTAGGACCGTTGGCGCTTGTGGCGGCGTTGGCGCATGAGCTGGGCCTGACCGACGCGCAGATTCAAGCCGGCATTGCCAAGACCCATCCTTTTGAACACCGTATGCAAGCGTACCAGCTGAGTGGTGCTTGGGTGATTGACGATACCTATAATGGTAATATCGAGGGTGTCCGGGCCGGCACGGCCTTACTCAGGGAACTGCCGGGTAAGCGCAAAGTGTATATTACGCCAGGTCTCGTTGATCAGGGCAAGGATACTGAGGCGGTACACGAGCGTATGGGCGTTTTAATCGCTGAAGCTCATCCTGACGTCGTAGTGCTCATGCATCATTCAGTGACTGCTGCCATAGAGCGTGGCCTTACACAGGCGGGCTATGCGGGCGAGTTGATGATCGAGAACGATCCGTTGTACTTTTATACAAACCTCAACTTGTTTATCGCCACTGGCGACCTTGTAGTAATGCAAAACGATTGGCCTGATAACTACGCATGACGACCGTCTGCGTTTTACAGCAGTTCGTCATGCTTTTCGTTGAGGAATTTCGTCCATTGGCGCAAAAGGCGCAGGAATGTCTTAAGGGGCAGCTCAATGGCAATATCCAGCGTGTAGGCCACGATATTTATCTTGGCGTACTTGCGTGAAATCCATTGCCCCACCAAGATAAACGGCAAATAGAAAAAGTCACGCAAAGCCGCCAGCAGGCTTTGCTCTTCGCTGGCTAATTCGAGCTCACGGATCATATGTGCCAGACGGAAGCCCAGGAAGCTGACAGTTGAGAAGAAAATAAAGAAGATAATGCCCTGTATAACGTTGAAGTTCAGCAGCATAAGCACATACGCGGTAATCGCCAAGGGGACGAAAAATAGTATGGCATAGAGAGTCTTGGCTGCCAGCGGCGCTTTGTTGGTGCGCACCCGTAGCCGTTGGGTCGTGTCGGCGTGAGGCTCATACAGGGTATGCTGCATATATTCATACACAGCGTCAGCGCTACGGCCGGTGGGCATATGCATGCCCAGGCGCAAGCTGGCCATATAGAGGGGTGGGAACAGCAGGTTAATGCCCAACGGCAATATGGCCACTACGCCGGTTACCAGCAGGTCGTATGGTATTTCGATAGCCAGGCCGATAAGTACTTTGGTGATAAAAACAAACGCGATACTCTTTTTAACGCCGCGGTTGATGCGTTTTTTCAGCTGTCTGTAATCGTCGTGGATATGGTGGTTGTATACCTGCATGAACTGCGCCGGATTACCGAGGAGTTCCGGCATATCGGGCCGGGCGTTAGCCGTGCTCTGCAGTACGCGCAATGGAGCGCCATACCGGCCGATGATGCGTTCGATATGCTGCGTAAGGCGCGATGAATACAGCTGGTCGATTGTCTTGTTAAGGGTAATAAAGGCTTGCAGGTCGGTAGTGGTGCTGGCATGGATGCTGAGCAGTACGTATCGTACAGCAGCGCGGTCTGAGGCCAGCAAGGCCTTGTGGACGGCAATATATACACACGTATCGTAGTTCGCTTCGTCGCCCTGTTCTTTAAGAAAAGCCGCCTTGGGCAGGCGCTGTGTGTAATGATAGTGGGCGTATGAAGCGATGGCGTTTAGTTGGTAATGCGGCTGGAGAAGTTCTTCTATGGCGACCGATAATATCTCAAGCACCCAGTCCATAGCCGTCTCGCGGCTAATATGCGCATCGCGCAATTGCCAGTAGGTATTAAGGTAGTAGGCATCAACCAGGTCGTGGATCATGCGGGCGGTGTGATCGCTGTAGGTGTTGTTGCGCAGATAGCCAGCTTGCGTTAGCTCTACAACCAGCTCCTCGCCGATCTTGCCCGGAGTACGGCGTTGGTGGAATGACAGGCTTCGGTATAAGAAACGCCGGATTGCCCGCTGCAGCAGCAAATGCTCCTCGGTATATTCAGCCGCTTTACGGAGTTGTTCGTAAGCTGCAGACACCTTGCGGCCAATGCCGGGTATCCGAAGCGGCGACCCTTGTTGATGGACGCTCAGTGCCGTCTGATTTTGGGTCCGGGCGATTTCCAATTGTTTTTGCAAGAGCTGGAGCTCTGGGTTGTCTATGGTGGGTTGGCTCATGGTCTTCTTTATTATAACTGTCAGCGTAAATGCGCAAAGCATAATATGATATGCTGAGGTCATGAAGACCGTCGCTGTATTTTTCGGAGGCCGGTCCGCCGAGCATGATGTGTCAATCGTCACGGCGCTGGCCACGGTTATTAAGCCGTTGGAATTAAGTAAAAAGTACCGTGTAGAAGCAGTGTATATTGCAAAAAACGGTGCTTGGTTCTGGGGTGATAAACTCAAGGATATTACGCTGTTTACCAGCGGGCGCATAGACGCCTATATGCAGCGCACTCAGCCGGCAGGAATACGATTTGACGGTGGCATGACGCTGACACGGGCGGCGGGGTTGGGCCGCCGGACGCAGACGTGCCGGGTCGATATTGCCTTTCCGGCCATGCATGGCACGTATGGCGAAGATGGTGCGCTCATGGGCTTGCTTGATATGGCAGGTGTGCCCTACGCCGGCTGCGATATGAGCGCTTCGGTGCTAGCGATGGACAAAGCTTTCGCTAAGCAAGCGGTTGAAGCGCACGGTATCCTTACGCCGGCATTCAATGTTTTTGAGCGGCGGGCAGTAGAGAACGACCTTGCTGGCGTAGTTAAGGCTTGTAAGACGCTTTCGTATCCATTATTCATTAAGCCCGCTCATTTGGGTTCAAGTATTGGTATTTCGCGGGCCAAGAATGATACCGAGCTTCGCAACGGTCTTGAGGTTGCCGCCCGGTACGACCGGACGATTATTGTCGAAGAAGCAGTTAAGAATCTGATAGAAGTTACCCTGCCCATCGTTGGTAATGACGAGTTGATGCCAGCTTATCTAGAACAACCTATGGTGCACGCCGATGACTTTTTTGATTTTGATACCAAGTATATGGGTCAGGGCGGCAAAGGCGGTAAGAAGGGGGGCGGCGGCAAACAGGGGGCGCAAGGGTATAGCAT
>JARIHB010000015.1 GCA_029288515.1 Candidatus Saccharimonadota bacterium
CGCTCGACACATATACCACGCGTGCGCTCGGATTATGTGCCAGCACCATATTACCGACGGCTTGAATAAGATGAGTTTTGCCAATGCCCACACCGCCATACAAAAAAAGCGGATTGTATTTTGTGCCTGGCTGCGCGGCGACCGCCTGGCAAGCAGCGTAGGCTAGTTCATTACCGGACCCGACGATGAAATTTTCAAAGGTATATCGTTCATTTAAGCCCTGGCGGTAGGCGTGGCTTAGGCCGGAAGCGCGCGGTTTTGTGCCGGCGGGTGCAGACAATTGAGTATTAGGCCCTGTGCCGCTTGCTGAACCGACCGTAACTGCGACAGGCTCTTCTTCTTTTTGAGGCGTGAGCGCGGTGTGAATTTTGTATTCGATGGCTGCCGGGTCGACACCGTTTTTATGCAGTGTATCTTTAATGAGCTGACTGAACTTGGTTTCCAGTTGCTGCTTTATAAAGACGTTTGGCACGCCGATAACGAAATGCTCAAGGTCTTGTTTGAGAATGGACGTGTTTTTAAACCAGGTAAGGAACGCGCCGCGCGACACCGAAAGTTCGATCTCTCCCAACACTGCCTGCCACAAACTAGACGATGATTGCATACCCTCTCGCTCACAAGTTATATCCTGACTATACCGTACGCCGGCAGACTTTTCCACACAATTTCGGAAGTTTCTGTACAGGCTGGCAAACGTACTGGCCATTAGGAAAAAGTTGTGCACATAAACTGCCAACACCTATGAAACTGTGGATAGACCTTGGCAAAATGTGGAAAAGTTGCTACTATAACCAGCGTAAATATTGTTATTTTCACTAACTGGAAACATGACAATAGCAACACGTAATAAAGGAGCAGGTTAGGGCAGCGCCTTGTAAGCACCCCCGTTATCCTGTAGAGTGAGAGCATATGCCAAAACGAACGTACCAACCAAAGAAGCGCCAGCGCTCCAAGGAGCATGGTTTTATGAAACGCATGGC
The DNA here is from genome assembly GCA_029288515.1 of Candidatus Saccharimonadota bacterium. GTDB lineage: Bacteria > Patescibacteriota > Saccharimonadia > Saccharimonadales > UBA4665 > PMNU01. The sequence goes on from JARIHB010000015.1 coordinate 981, forward strand.
TACCCGCGCCGGTCGTCTCGTATTGCGTCGCCGCCGCGCTAAGGGCCGCGCTCGTTTGACGCACTAAACAACCTACGCGCCAGCGTGCATAACACATGAAGGGAAGCGGCCGCGATGATTCACTCCACCCATCGGTTCCATGGCCGGAGCAGTCTTCGATTTGCGTATCAGAAAGGTCACGTCGTACGCGGTGAGCTTATAAGTCTGCGCGTTGCACGAAATAACCGTCTCTCTACGTGGCGGGCTGCGGTAGTGGTGAGCCGGAAGGTGAGTAAATCCGCTGTGGTGCGTAACCGTATCCGCCGGCGGATTTTTGAAATTGTCCGCCGGTATGCCGGCCGGATCGACGGACCGTTTGATTTGATTTTTAGCGTGTATGGCGAGCATCTGGCTTCGGTTGAACCTGCGACACTTGAGCAGCTCGTGTGTGACCTTCTTCAGAAGGCGGGTGTCTGCCGCTCATCTGTTTTTGGGCCGGCAAGCCATGGTATAGTAGATGAAAAGGAGAAGTTATAACCGATGTTCACTACAGTGATCGTCCAGCCGATCTTTAACCTGCTGGTGCTTATCTATGCTTTGATACCTGGCCATAACTTTGGGCTGGCTATCATTCTGTTTACGATTGTTATACGCCTGCTGATGTGGCCGCTGCTTAAAAAACAGCTACACCAGGCAAAGGTGATGCGTGAGCTGCAACCTGAACTCAAACGTATCAAGAAGGCCGCCAACGGTAACAAACAGCAAGAGTCACTTATGATGATGGAGCTGTACAAAGAGCGGGGAGTTAATCCATTCAGTTCCATGGGGCTGCTTCTTCTGCAGCTGCCGATACTCTTTGGGCTGTACAGTGGCTTGCAGAAAGTCCTGCACGATCCTCATCAGCTGGTTACGTTTGCATACCCGGCGCTTCAGCATCTGCCGTGGATGGAGCAGCTGGCACAAAATATCCATCGCTTCGATGCAACGTTGTTTAGCGTGGTTGATCTGACGCGGAGCGCGCTTGGCCCGAAAGGTTTCTATTTGCCTGCGATGCTGATTGTGGTCGCCAGTGCTATCGTACAATACTACCAAAGCAAGCAGTTGATGCCCGCCGACAAAGATGCCAAGAGTCTACGAGCGCTCCTTAAGGAAGCGGGCAGTGGTAAGCAGGCCGACCAGACTGAACTGAACGCGGCAGTGGCGCGCAGCACCCGGTTCCTGCTGCCAGCGATGATTTTCTTCTTTACGGTAAATATACCGTCAGCACTTGCTCTGTACTGGCTGGTGAGCGGCATTACCGCCCTCATACAACAAACAATAGTGTTGCGCGAAGATAGTGCCGAGATGGAGGCCGAGGTGGCTGAAACCCCTGCGAAGGATGGTAAAGCGGTATTAGAAGGCGAAATTGTTGAGCAACCGAAGCCGGTTAAAAAGCCTGTAAAGCGCAAACCGACCGCAAAGAAACGGAGGAAGAAGTAAATGGAAGACGCTATCCGCTACGCAAAGAAATATCTGGAAGATATATTGTCCTTCTTCGGGCTCAATACCGACGTATATGCCACTAGCGAAGACGACGTTATCGAATTGGAAGTACCTTCCACGCACCTGAACGGCTTTCTTATAGGCCAGAAGGGCGAAAATATGCGCGCCATGCAATTTTTGGTGAGCAATGCTTTAAAAAACCAAGGCTTTGCCTACACACGGGTAAATGTGGACGTGGCAGAGTATAAGAAACAGCGCGCCCAGCGGTTGGCCAGCCGGGCGGAAGAGTGGATGAAGTACGTAAAGGAATCGGGTAAGCCGATGGAGTTGAAGCCAATGAGTGCTGCTGACCGTCGTACGGTGCACAAGCTGGCGCAGGAGTGGGACATAGTGAGCGAGTCTAGTGGCGAAGGCCGTGACCGGCACATTATCCTCAAGCCTGCAGAATAAACTCAACCCCGTACTTTATTAACTAAAAGATTACTCATTAAACTGAGTAATCTTTTTATATAGCCTTATAACCAAGTAATTGTTTATAATTAACTCAGTTAACTGATATTAAACTAAAGGTGTGGATATATTGGAGGGAACACAGTGGAAGGAAACAGCGGTAGAGCTACGGAGGCATTAGTTAGAAGCCCGCGCAGCGTAGGCTTTCCTGCAGTTTCATTGCCCGACGCGGCTGCAATTATGAAGCTAGCTGCCAGTAATGGGCGCCATCACAGTCTGACGGCTATGGCTGCCTATCTGGGACATGCGACTGCCAATAGCGGACCGTTCCGTCAAAAACTCGCCGCACTAAAGGATTGGGGGCTGGTAGCGATGTTAGGTGATGCAGTTACGATTACTGATCGGGGTATGGGCATTGCGCTGCCGGCGTCACCGGCTGCTGAGCTTGACCTTATGTTGGGTGCCTTTCAGGGATGTTCTATCTTCTGGGAGGTATATAACGACACTGCCAAAGGCCTGCCGCTGAGCCTGGAGACGATTGGCAATAACGCGGTGACACTGTATGGCGTTAACGCCAAAACTCGGGACAAGTTCGTGAAATCGTTTGTCGATAGCGCAGCGGCGGTGGGTATGGCTGAGCGCCTGCCAACAGGAGAGGTACGCCTTATGCAGCATGCCGTAGAAGCAGATGCGGTGCGTAGCCGTCTACCGACACCGCCGATTCCTGAGACGCCGGTGCTGACTGGGGGTAGTGAAAAGGAGCGGGGTACAAGCCGCCCTGCTTCAGAGAAAAGAGAGTCAGATGATTTGCATACGGCTATCAGCCAGGTGTGGAAGGATGGGACTACCGAGATCGTGTTTGAGGTACGCGCCAGTGGGCCGCTGCCGTCGGCGGCATTCATGGAGATTGGTACGGCGGTAACTGCCATTGAAGTTTTGCGGGAGGCGCTGCAAGACAGCCAGTCTTGATTGACTTTATGTATCGAAATCGGGTTCGTGAGCGGTGTTTTTAGGGGCTAATATATCTTCATATACAGTTAATGTCTGGCGCGCCATCTTCTCCCAGGAGTACTGTTGCAGCAGTGCGGTGCCGGCGGTACGTAGCGTGCGGGCAAGCTTTTGATTGTCGACAACCTCGGCAACTGCGCGGGCAATATCGTGCGGATCGGTGGCGTTAAAATAATGGGCAGCGTTTTGGTACACCTCGGGCATGACGCTGGCATTGCTGGAAGCTACCGGGGCACCATGAGCCATGGCCTCTAATGGCGGTAATCCGAACCCTTCACTGAGTGAAGCGAATACGTAGGCTCTACAATGCTTATAAAGCCATGCAAGTTCAGCGTCGCTTACGTAGCCGGGCAATAGGATGGAGTCTGCAATGGGTTTATGCCTGAACCATTCGTACAATTCGACCATATGCTTCTCGTCGCGCTTACCGGTCATTACCAGTTTGAGGGTCGGATGAGTGTGGTTGAGTATCTCGAAAGCCTCCACGAGCCGGCGCAGGTTTTTATGAGGGAAAGCAGTGCCCACATAGAGTATGAAGGTGCCGTCAATGCCCGCGGGTTTGATCACCCTTTCGGCTATGGCTGGCTCGCTTGATTCGTACGTTACGATAAGTTTTTTGCGCGTGAACGGCTGCAGAGCGGCAAATTCCCGCGCCACGGTCTTGGTAGGAACAATAATAAACTGCGATTTGCGATGGCTCCACCACACGAGAAAGCGGTAGAGTGCCATTTTTGCCTTATATAACGGCCGCGGCGTTGAACCGCGGCGTACGAAATAGTACATGGTTGTGTCGTGGGTGGTAGTAACGATGTTGCCAAAGTAGAGCAGGGGCTGTTGAGTCATGGTGAAGTGTACGAGATCGGGGCGGAGGCGGTACAACTGCGTGGCAAAACCCAGCTGGTGCAGGGGATTAAGTGAGAACTGAGGATAGGGGCAGGGGAGTGTCGTAAAGTTAGGCGCGCGCATCTGCCAAGGGTCGCCGGGCTGTACGAGGATTGTGTAGCGGTGAAATGTGTCAAGAGATTGCAGATGTTCTATGAGCCGATCGGTGTAGCGTCCGGTGGTGGAGCGACGGATGCGGGCGTCGATAACGATGTGTTGCGGCTGGGCCATATTGCTATAATTATAGCGAATGCAGCGCATATTCGGTCATACGGTCCGCGAGACGATACGAACGCTCCCATATTGGAGTGTGATTATATTGTTGGCGTATATGCCATTCCACTTGTTTATAGCCCAGTCGGTCAGTCTTGCGACTGGCGGTCTTGAGGTGTGGAAGGTGGGCAAAGATATTTTTCTGGCGTTCGTAACCTTGTTCACAATTTGTTTGGTTTTTTGGGAGAAACGGGCAAGCAGGGGGTTTCTTATATTATTCGGTCTAACTGTTGCCTACGGCTTATTGCATGGCTTGGAGTGGGTTACTCATCCGCATATTTATGACCGAAGTGCTGTCGTAGGTATCATATATAACGTCCGCGTACCGTGTTTTGCGTTGCTTGGCTATGGAGCCGCGTTGCTGACACCACGTAAGTTCGCTTTTAGTTCACTCGCAAAAATCGTGGTTGGTGTGAGTTCGATGGTCGTATGTTTAGGGCTGCTGCAGTATTTTTTGCCGAAAGACATACTTACCCATCTGGGTTATGGGGCGGATCGTGGCGCCCTCCCCGCCTTTTTTATCGATGACAATCCGGCCTTTCCGCGCATTATGGCTACCTTGCGCGACCCTAATTCATTGGGGGCATACCTGTTATTACCAATGGCGGTGCTTATCCGGTACGTTCTTCAACCTGTTGCGCGCCGGCGGTTTGCTGCGGCCGCATTGTTGGCAGCGCATGCGGTAGCCTTGTATCTCACCTTTTCGCGCGGCGCTTGGCTGGCAGCGGTTTGTGTAACCGTTATGCTGGTGTGGTGGCGGTATCGCGGCATGACGGTTTGGGCGGCACGGCACGGCTGGGCCATTGTAGTAGCACTCGTGTTCGTCTTTTGTATAAGCATGTACATTATTCGTAACACTACGTTTTATCAAGGTGTTATTATTCATGCCACAAGTCAGGACTCCCCTGCTGATCGTAATTCTAATGGGTATCATGTGGAATTTGCCCGTCAAGGCATTATGGGCATTGCGGCGCAGCCGTACGGGCACGGTCCGGGCACGGCCGGCTTAGCTTCTATTCAGGACCCTGCCGGCAGTTTTTTAACCGAGAATTACTTTATCCAGATAGGCTACGAAGTGGGGTTGATAGGACTGGCAGTGTGTATTGCGATACATGCCTGGCTGTATGGGCAGATCATTTTATCGGCGCACCGGCTGCGCGGTGTCCTGTTAGTGACTTTTTGGGGTTATGTAATTATGAACATGCTCTTCCATATGTGGAGCAACGAAGCAGTCGCTGCCCAATGGTGGTTGCTGGCCGGCGCAGTCGCTGCGCTGCCGGCGACAGCTGCCACGCGAGTTACTTCGCAGTAGCTGCCCGAATTTTTTCATACATTGCAGTAGCGATACGGTCCCATTGGTAGCTGGCGGCGTGTGTTCGGGCGGCTTTGCTCAAAGAGGCCCGCCGCGCTGGCTGTTGTAAGAGCGTGCCTATAGCGGTGGCAATGCTTGCCGGTGAGGTGTGGTCAAAATATTCGGCAGCATCATCGGCAACCTCGCGAAAAACAGGGATATTGCTGACAGCGCATGGTAGGCCCGCCGACATAGCTTCAAGGATGGGCATACCGAAACCTTCGTATTTGCTTGCTGTGGTAAAGAGGGTGGCAGACTGCAGTAAGGCTTGTTTGGTTTCGTCGTCGACGTAGCCGAGGTGGGTAATGTTGTGACCATCGGCAAGTGCTTGGTGCAACCGGGCTTCTTCGGCTTGTGCAAACCGTTCAATACGGCCGGCAAGCACGAGTTGGTGGGTGCTGCGCAGCTTTGCGGGCAGTTGTGTAAAACCTTCGATGAGTCCGATGATATTTTTGCGCGGGTCGATTGTTCCAATAAACAAGATGTACGGTTTGGTAATGCCGTGTTGTTTCAAGAGCGCACGAGAGCGATCGTCGGCTACAGGTGTTGCTGGCACCGGGGGTATAGGGGTGACAAGAATATCGTCCAGAGGTACGTGGTAGGTATCGTGGATACGTTGCCGGCTAAAAGCTGATACTGTGGTGGTAAAAGCCGCCCGTTTAATGGCTGTGGGCACGAAACGTACCAAATCGCGGCGCAGTTTTGGCGATACGTACTCCGGTAGGTCGAGATAGGTTAGGTCATGTACGACAGGGCTGCTGGCAATGCCGGTGAGCGACGGGTAACTAAGAAAGTTAGCATAGATGACAAAATCCGCGCGTTGCAAGGCTAATAACTCGATCGGCACCTCAATCCCCCATCGCCGCAGCTGGTAAACGATTTTACTGGGAAAGAACGAGGCGTTCATGTAGCGTAGGTTTTTAAGGCGGGGTAGATGGCTCGTATCGCGGCGGCCTAGGAAATTGTAATAAAAGCCTACGAGTTCGACGTCATCCGGGTAGCGCTTAGCGAGGCTGGTAGCCAGCCGTTCGGTGTAGTAGGCGACGCCTGTCCGTTCCACGATCATCGGTGTGGCGTCGAAAAGTATCTTAATCATGCTTGCGCGCGTGTTTGTCATTAAGGTGATAATGCTAGTATAATGCCATAGTATAAGGAAGTAATTCAAATTGCCGGCCGCAGCCGAGGAGCGTAGTAACCCGGGCGGCCACTACAAATCTCTATGTTTCAAAAACTTCACGCCCGATACCACTACTCAATTATTCTGTTGCAGCAATTAGTAAAAACCGATTTTAAACTGCGCTATCAAGGCTCGGTGCTGGGCTATTTATGGTCACTGCTCCGGCCGCTGGCGATATTTGTCATTATGTACGTAGTATTTCTTAAATTTTTAAAGTTCGACTATGGCGTACCGCACAGCGAAGTGTATTTGTTGCTGGGTATCGTATTGTGGAATTTTTTTACCGAAGTGACATCGAATGGAGTGAGTGCCATTGTCGGCAAGGGTGACTTGCTGCGTAAAATCAACTTCCCAAAGTATGTGATTGTGTTGGCAGTGTCGTGCAGCGCGCTTATCAATCTGGCGCTCAACTTTGTGGTAATTGCTATCTTTATGGCCTTTAGCAAAGTGCCGTTAAGCTGGCATATTATATGGGCCCTACCGCTTATTGTGGAGTTGTTTGTGCTGGCCCTGGCCCTGGCCTTTTTCCTGAGCGCCATTTTCGTTAAGCTGCGCGATATGAGTTACATATGGGAAGTTATTTTACAGGGTTTATTTTACGCGGTGCCGATTTTCTACCCGCTCACCCAAGTGCCGGTAAGTGTCACTAAGCTGATGCTGCTCAACCCGATCGCCCAGATTATCCAGGATTTGAGGCACGTGCTTATTACTCCGCTATCGCCAACGCTCGGCACCTACTGGCACACTCCCTACATCCTTTGGATCCCGCTGCTTATTGTGCTGCTTATTGCCGGGTTCTCGGTGTATTACTTCAAAAAGAACTCCAAGTCGTTTGCGGAGGAGATCTAAGCAATGGCTGACGATATTGCAATCGAGGTAGAGCATGTACACAAAGACTTTGTGCTGCCGCACGAAAAGCGTACGACGGTTAAAAGTGCCTTTACCGGCCTATTCCGGCCTCGTAACAGAGGCAGTGAGGTGCAGCAC
>JARIHB010000031.1 GCA_029288515.1 Candidatus Saccharimonadota bacterium
GCCGTACTCGGGCGTCAGCACCGTTAGTATGCGGTCGGCTTCGCCGTAATCGGTACGCGTGAGGATAATCGCCTGAGCGGTGAGCTGTTTCATACCATTGCCAGCTGCGCTTTTACCGCATTCACCAGCTCGGCAAGCGACGTGCCATGCTTATACAAAACAGCGCGTACACCCAATGCGTCATGCAATATAGAGACGTACGATTCGGTTTGTACCGGCGTAAGGCTGGTGTGTACCACAACGGGAATATCATGCCATTCCGGATAGGAGCGCAATTCATGTAAAAATTCCACGCCGTTATGGGATGGCAGCTGCAGTTCTAACACAATGACGTCAGGCTGGCGGGCGTCAATGGCATGGATACCGTTCTGCGCGCCGCTTACCGCCACCGCCGTGAAGCCATGCGCAGTAAACGCCGCCTGATACGTGGCGGCCAATATGGTGTTCGGCTCGAGTAATAATACATGTGACATGGGTACAAAAATTATACAAGTTGCATCTGACGGCTAGGATGCAGCATAGCGGCCAGGCCTCTCTGCCGGGCGTGGTGACCCACATGCAAACGGCTGTCCATACACCGTAAAATTGTGTCAGCCACAAACAAACCTGCGCCGCTGCCCGGCGCCAGTGTACCAAACGGCTGCGCTGCCCGACCACACAACTGCAATGCCGTCCGCCACTGGGCCGCACAGATAGTATTGTAAGTACCATACATGCCCGTCACAATGCCGCCTGGCGTGCGATGCATGGCTAAACGGAGCCGACGCCGGCGTTGGTCTTCTATGGCAGCCTGAGCTTCTACCAGGCCGTACCCTAATGATAACAACGCTGCGCGTAAGCCGCGGGCGTGCGCCATAACCGGCTGATAGCGGCCAGTAATGTCTACCTCAATGTCTACGTTATACTGCTTGGCAAAGCGCGTCAGGGTATGTGCGATGTCCACAATCGTCGACGGCACCGATACCGGCTCAAGCTGCAACTGCGTCTGTTCGCGCAGTAGCTGCAGCCCCAGCAGATAGCTGTCTACCAGCTGCAATGCCGCATCGGCCTGGGTTTGTACTAACAAGGGGTCGGCAGCTTGTGTCCGGCCGGCCATGTGTGCGAGCTCAGCCTGGCGGGCAATCACCGTCAGCGGCACTTTTAGCTGCTCAGCAACAGCCGCCAGTACATCCCCCGCGCCTGTAGGCATACTCGCAGCACTCATGCCGTCGTTGTTCCCCTCTTACTGTACTCTCAGTATACAACACCACATAGTTGCAGGAAGCTGTAGAACCCACAACTGTAGCTAGAAATCTCTCCGGCTCCCAATGCCCTGCTTTTTCATAGCTTGACGCATATTGTGCCGGGCCCAATACAAACGCCCTTTCACCGTACCCACCGGTATGCCAAGTCGCTCTGCGATCTGATCATCAGTTAAATCACCATAATAACGCAGCACTACGGCTTCACGCTGATCTCCGCTCAAACCGCTTATCAATTCTTCCACCAATAGCTTATCGGCGGTGTGCTCAGCAGTATCTGATATTACCGGTACAAATGTGGGCGCTTCCCCGGATTCCGGCTCGTTCAGCGCTTGTGATGCTTTCGGTGAGATATGGCCCTCAGGGACAGTTTGCTCATGGCGAAAATGGTCGATGGCGAGACGTTTTACAGTCGTATAAACGTACTGTGAGTTGTCTCCCTCTGTGAGCCTCGCATTCCGAAGACCCCGTACTAACGTAGCCTGCATCAGGTCGCCAGAGTCAACCCCATACCTCGAGCCTACAATATTGACCATAGGGGTAAAATATCCGTCGTCATACAGCTGCGCGAGCCTTTCATAATGGCCCGGTACTTGAGTCCCTTCTACTGAGCCACCGCTGGAGTTACCTGCCTCAATTTCCATAATATGCCTTTCTTTGCTGCGATCCCAAGGGCCGTAGGACCTACAACTTCAATTAAAAATCACCTCGGCTATCAATGCCCTGCCGGCTAAGCTGATTGCGCCATTGACGTATAATTTCATGGACGCGGCTTTTTACCGTGCCTTCCGGGATGCCCAGCTCCGCCGCCACTTCAAGGTATGTCCGACTCCTGAAATAAATTCCCGTTATCAGGCTGCGGTCCCTTTCATTCAGACCATCTACTAATCCCCCTACCAGCGCCCTGTCGACAACGCGTTCCGTATAGTCGACAGAGTTGGATACATCATTCAGTAAAGGGGCCTCCTGTGCGCCAGGCTGGCTAAGCAATGCGTTTGCACTGTCGACCGTATGCCCATCCGTCCGACGGAGCCTTTTGCGATACTGGTCGCTTACGTGGCTGTTTGCTACCGACCACGCATACCTCCAACCGGTGTCGAACGACTCAGGATCCTTGAGGGCCTTTTCCGTCAAATCCTGTCCCAAATCGCCAATGTTATCGTGGGGCAAGCTCCACCTATTACCAATAGCACGCGCCAACTGATCAAAATAACCCTTGCTATAGAGCTCCTCTATAATTCCGTACGGGTCGGCATGCGCCTGTCCGTCGTCACTCTGGCTATAATAATCACCAACAAACTCAATACTCATCAATGTACCCTCTTAATTTCTGTCTTACTTTAAATGTCGGCGCGATTTATTATACCTGCTTCGGCCAATCTTTCACGTATGTTTGTCGAAGCGATTGAGAGCCGGCTCTTTACGGTGCCCACGGGGATATCCAGCTCTTCAGCTATCTGTTGATGACTTTTGTCGTCGTAGTAAAAGAGGTGGACTGATTCTTTATGCGCAGGACGGAGACCAGCGGTTAAGTCCTGTACAAACATGGTGTCGACCACACCATCAGCGTGATCCGGGGTTGTCGGTAGAAAAGTGGTTGTAAACTCTTCGGCTGCACTACCGTCAGCACCCATATTCAGCAGTGTAGCAGCGTATGCATGTATATGTCCCTCTGGCCGGCAGCTTGCTCGACGGTAGCGGTCAGTAACCGCATTGGTGGCAACTGTTTTGCCATACTCCCATCCATCGGCATCAAGCTTGTCAGGGTGAGTCAACGCCTTCACGGCTAAATCTTGTTCTAGATCAGCAATCCCCTCTTTGTCCAAGCCGCGATATGTTCCAACGTAATAGGCGAGGTTATGAAAATAACCGTTGGCATACAGCTGCTCAATGGTAGCAAATGAGCCAACCGGCTCAGATTCGGTCGCGGTGGTATCAGAGGTGAAATTGGCCTCGAAATTCATAATTCTATATGATTATACAATATTTTGTAAAATAAACAAGAGAGGCAATCGCCCCCCTTGCTTGTGTCGTACCTGCACATACCGCCTACGGCGAGAATGTTAGGTTCGGCAGAATGGTCTTGTTAAAGTCATTCAAGTATACCTGCGCTTCAGTGGAAATTTCCAGTGTCATATTGCGTAATGGCAGCACAATCATACTCCCCTGCTTGTTAGCGGCAATCTGCCCGTCCACGCGCGAGCCGACCACGCCCGGTACCTTTGGCAGATTATATGGCGAAACCGTCACTTTTTTAGCACTTACCAGGCTGTTGTACTGCGCCATGATCTGGCTATAGGCCACAGGCACAACCTGCACGCGCAGCGCATAGGCGGTGTTTTGGTCGGCCGTGTCGGGCACAATGTCCGGCGCGAAGTAGTCATTCATAGGTACACCGCTATTAGTGGTGTGCTCGATAACGTATGCGCTCCACGTTTTGGGATACTGTATAGAAATACTGCCATATGCCTCCGGCCCCACATGGGTTTTCAGCGGGTTCTTGGCGTCCTCGGCGTACTGGGCGGCGTCGGCTTTTTGCGTCGCCTGCGTGGCGGTTGCTACGGCCTCCGCAATTTTTTTATCAGCGTGATTTTTATACTCATTGCGGCCGCTATACGCCCATCCGCCAAAACCGATGGCGGCTATCAATAACACTACCACAACAATCAAGGGTATAAGCAGGGCGTCTATATAGCCTCGTTGGCTATGGTGTCTCATACCGTTAATGGTATAGAAGTTTGAGCTGCCGTGCAAGTTATTTGTATTCGTACAAAAACACACCCTGTTTCTCTTTAGCCGGCCGCTTGCCCGGTATTTGAAAGGCGAAACTTGCCAGCTTCACCGGTTTTGTATGCCAGGCTTCGATACGCCCGCTCAGCTGCTCCATTTGATACGGGATTACAAACCCGAAAATAGCATCGGCCGGCGGCCATGTCCGACGAAAGTAATTGCCCCACAGCACACGCACCTGCTTCCGGTACTTCCAGGTACGAATGCGCGCCACCAGTACAAGCACCGGGCTCAGCTCAATACCTACCGCCTGCCACCCGCGCTGCGCGGCAGCCTGCAGTACTCGGCCATCACCGGATCCCAGGTCGAGTAGGGTCTGGCCCGGCTGCAAGTCAAGCATATCCAGTGCCGTTTTGAGGTTAGGCTGCAGCGTTGGCAGGTATGGCGGTCCAAATAGTACAGGCAATGCCACAGCAAGGACGACCAACAATACCCCACCAACTAGGATCGAAATAATCATGCCGCATCCGGCTGGGCGCGAAGCTTCAGCTCAGTAATGCGGTTCTCGGCCTGCTTCAGATGGGCCTCAAGCCTATCAGCAACGGCTAACCCCTGCTCATACAGTTTCACCGCCTCATCAACCTGAATGTCAGGAGCTTGCAGGCGGTCTAATATCTCATCTAACTGTCGTTGCAAGTCCTGGAATGTTGCCTGTTTCTGCGCCATTATGCCGTCTGCTCCTTTATATTCATACTAACCTGTTTTATGCGGGCGGTCACGCGGGCGTCATGCAGCTGCACCGTGACGTCATCACCTGCTTGCAGCTGTCTGCCGCTGCGTACTAACATCGTTTCATGCCGTACCAGCGCGTAGCCGCGCTGCAGAGCGGCGTGCGGGTCATAGGCTGCCAGTAGCTGCCTTTGCGTATCAAATACATACCGGGTTCGCTCACCAATGCGCGCTGCCGAACTGTGTAATGTACTTCTCGCAGCTTCTACCTCGCCAACCTGCCGGCGAACAATATCCATCACCTTCCGCGCCGCGTCCTGGCGCCTGTTGCGCAGTTCCAACATATAGCTGCGGCGGTCGGGCACTAACAGCTCGGCAGCATTGCTGGGCGTGCTGGCTCGCTGATCGGCGGCTAATTCTGCCAGGCTAACGTCTACTTCATGGCCGACAGCGACAATGGTAGGTACCCGGCTGGCAGCCACAGCGCGTGTTACCTGCTCAGTACTGAATGCCTGCAAGTCTTCGGCGCTGCCGCCACCGCGGGTCACCACAATAACGTCTGGCGGTTGCGGCAACTGATTTAACTGTACAATAGCAGTGCTCACCTGCGCCGGCGAAACGTCGCCCTGTACCTGCACATCTACCAGCGTAATATCCACGCCGCCCCATCGGCCGCCCAAAACTTTCATGAAATCGTGGTAGGCGGCGCTTTCGCTTGATGTCACCAGGCCAATATGCTGTGGCGGGTATGGCAGCGGGCGTTTGCGTTCGGCATCAAACAATCCTTCGGCGGCCAACTTCTGCTCTAGCAATGTGGCCGCCTTTTTGATTGACCCCTCCCCCACTGGCCGGATACGTATAACGTTCACGCTAAAGCCATACAACGCATGTAGCCGCGGCGTTCCTTTCACAGCCAGCACCATGCCGTCTTCCAGCGGCCCCGGCAGCTGGTATACCGTGCCGAAAAAACGCACACTGGCCGTGTCATCCTTCAGGTCGAAATATACCCAACCTGTCTCTTATACACATCTCCGAGCC
>JARIHB010000033.1 GCA_029288515.1 Candidatus Saccharimonadota bacterium
GAGGATTGGGCAGAGCGATAATATCATCTTTTGTCATTGCTCCAAGTATAACGGAGTACCAGAGGAGATTACAACAGATTCATGGGGTCTATATCGTATGACCAGCCGCTGGGCAAGGTGTGTATGATGTCGATGAGACGCTGCCTATTGCCGGCCTTAAGGATGATTTGCCAAGCATATTTATTTTGGACCTTTTCATGGAAAGCCGGAGCTGGGCCTTCTATGGCGACACCGCTCCGGCTGGTGCGTAGCTGATGAGCGAATGCTGTGGCAGCCTGCTGTGCTGCTGCGCTGCTCGCACGCCGCACGCTCAGCTTGAGGACGTAACAAAAGGGTGGGAATCTGAATGCACGGCGCTCTGTGATTTCCTTGCTGTAAAACCCTTCCCAGTCCCGGGCAAGGATTGCAGCCAGCAGTGGACTTTCGGGAGTGTATGTTTGAATAACGGCTTGTCCTTCGCGGTGGCCGCGGCCAATGCGGCCCAGTACCTGGGCGAGCAGTTGATAGGTGCGTTCCTGGGCACTGAAATCAGGAAAGTACAGGCCCGTGTCGGCGATAACCACACCCACGAGGCTCAGTTGTGGGAGATCAAGACCTTTGGCGAGCGTTTGCGTACCAATGATAATATCGATGTCGCCGTGACGTACGGCGTCGTAGTGCTGCTCGATACGCTCTTCCTTCTTATTGTCGGTGTCGAAACGCATGATGCGGGCAGTAGGGAACAATCGTTGAATTTCGCCGGTTACGGCTTTGGTGCCGATACTTTTAAAGACTACGGAAGCATTGTGACAGTCTGGACAGCTGGCCGGACTGCTGGCTTTGTACTCGCAGCTGTGGCACCGCATGATGTGCGCGTCGCCGTGATACACCAGCGGTAAATCACAATGCGGACAAGTAGCCTGCCAGCCACATTTGTCGCAGAATACAATACGGGCCGTACCGCGCCGGTTGAGGAAAATGAGCGCTTGCTCGTGCTTGGTGAGCGTTTCAGTTATGGCGCGTAACAATTTGTCTGACAAATAAGGGCTTTGAGAAAACAAGGCACGATCACGCAAATCGACAACCTGCACATGGCGGTCGGCGAAGTCGTGAGCTTTGGCAGTTTTAGTCATGCGTACCACTGGCCGTCCTTTTGCCTGCGCGACGTAGTAGTCGCTGACAAGCGGTGTGGCCGATCCAAGTACCAGCGTTGCATCGTGGAGTGATGCGAGTTTAGCGGCCACCGTGGTTGTATGGTAGTAGGGGGCTTGGTCCTGCTTATAGGCTGTCTCGTGTGATTCGTCAATCGCGATAAGGCCGACGTTACGCAGTGGGCTGAATAACGCAGAACGGGCACCTACTACAACGACCGGCTCCTGGCGCTGAAGCAGTGCCTGCCAGGCACGCTGACGCGTGGCGTCACTGAGCTGCGAGTGTATTACGGTGACCCGGTCGCCAAACGCCTCGCGGAAATCATGAGCGAGCTGCGAGGTAAGTCCTATTTCTGGAGTCAGAATAAGTGCGGAACGTCCGGCCTCCAGGCTCCGTCGGGCAAGCTCGATGTAGACGCGCGTTTTGCCTGTGCCTGTTTCGCCATGCAGGATATGCAACCCCGTTCCATGTATAGACTGCAAGACGGCTGCTTGCTCACTGCTTAACGGCGGCAGCTGTGGTTGAGCGAGCGGCGGCAGCGCGGTGATAACGGTCGGCTTTTTGGGTAACTGTTTGGGCAACAGCAGTTGTGTAAGGATACCAAGTGGCGCGGGATAATAGGAACGCATCCACAGCAGGAGCTTGATAAGAGCAGCGGGGATTGGGGGCAGGTCAGGGACGTGGAGTATAGGCTTCACAGTAAAGGCCGGCTTGGGAACGCTAGCAGTGACGACCCCCAGTACTTGCTTACGGCGCAATGACACCAGCACTAACGTGCCTGCCGCCAGCGGCTGATCGCTGCCGTACGTAAGCGGCTCTGAACCATGGAACGTTGCGTCCCCCACGAGTATCTCCACAAACACCATACTTGCATTATAGGGGGTTTTTGGTGGCAATATGCAAATTTGTGTTGAAATGGTCTCACGCCTTCGCTATACTTTATCTACGTTGTTTGAATAACAATATACAGCTTATGTTAGACGTATTCATCACATCACGAGTTCGACGCAAGATCATAGTCATCTATGCTAAGTACCCCGACTTCAAGACTCATGTCCGGGGCCTAGCTAAGCTGATTAAAGAAGATGCCGGCAATATCCAGCGTGAGCTGAAGCGTTTAGAAAAGGTTGGTTTCCTGATTTCTGAGAAGCAGGGAAACACCAAGATTTATCACACCAACAAGCAATTCGCGATTTTTAAAGAGCTGCAGAGTATCGTGCTCAAATCCCAGCGCGCTGCCCAAAAGAAGTCCCAGCAAGTCGTCTAGCGTCAAGGCAATCGGCTTTACATCGGATTGGAAAAGATGGGCATATACCGGCCTTGCTCCTTGCGGGTCACTAAAATGTGCTTGAATAGCACATTTTCGTGCTTCCGATGGAGGGCGGCTCGGTATATGCCCATCTTTTCCAGGACGTAAGAACAGATTACTATTGCAAACGTATCTCTGTTACGGTAGAATACAACTGATATGATTCAAGTAACCCGCAAAGACTCAAAAGAATCGCTGGAGAACCTCCTGCGTCGTTTCAACCGTAAGGTACAACAAGCCGGTGTTATCGCCGTTGTTAAAGGCTCACAATACTTTGAAAAGCCAATGAGCAAGCGTGAACGCCGTAACAAGGCTATTATTCGTGCGCAACGCAAGGCTTTGAAGTTGAAGAAAATTAAGCTCGGCCAGCGATAGTCCGCTCATGCTTAAACAGCGTATCGACCAGGAACTCAAGCAGGCGCTCCTCGGTGGTAATAAAACGCTCGCAACCACGCTTCGCGGGTTGAAGAGCGTTATTCTGTATGCTGAAGTGGCAAAAGGTGCTCGCGACAAAGGTCTAAGCGACGAAGAAATACTGACGCTCTTTGCCAAAGAATCAAAGAAGCGCCAGGAAAGCGCTGACTTGTATGTGCGTGGCGGCAACCAGGAGAAAGCTGATGCCGAACTGGAAGAGAAGCAAGTAATTGACGCCTACCTGCCCAAGCAGCTATCAGATGATGAGCTGTACGCTGCAGTTGATGGCGCTATAAACGAGCTGTCTCTTATACACATCTGACGCTGCCGACGATAAG
>JARIHB010000039.1 GCA_029288515.1 Candidatus Saccharimonadota bacterium
AAGCGTCGTGGCTATAGAACGTGCGCGCCTCATCTGAGTCATCAACCTCACCGCGGAAGCCAGCCTCGGCGAGCTTCTGTTTGAATTCTTCCATACTCTAAGCTTAAGCGTTACGGCTGTGTTTCGCAAGCAGTACCGCCCGGCCACGTTGTAAGCACAGCAGCTGTAAAAACTTTTACAGCGGTAGTCAAGCGGTACCAGTACGCTACAAGTATAAACAAGGAGAGACTATGACCGGACTGGAAACAACCTTCTATATTATGGCCATTGTGTTTATGGCGGTGATGTTCCTGCTGATGATTGCCGTGGTGGTGGCCGTATTTGCTATCCGCGCCAGAATTCAGCAGCTGGAACGCACTATCTCGGATAAGATTATCAGTAAGCTGGAAATGGTCACCAACTGGTTTAGTGTAGCCGAAAAGTTTGCCAACGTAGCAAAAAAGGTAGTGCAGCATCGCCACTCGTAATACAATCAAAACCAATGGGTTTTACACGCATCGTTCAAACCGTGGATCGTTGGCACCAAAAGCACGGCTTTATCAGCTTCCCGTACGCTGTCATTAAAAAATATAGCGATGACAGCGGCGGCTATCAGGCTGCGCTGTTAACCTACTACGGCTTTTTGTCGATGTTCCCGCTGCTGCTGGTAGTTACGACACTTATACAGCTGCTGTTCCATGGCAACGCCACTATCAAGCACGAAGTCGCTACGGCCGTCGGCCATTTCTTCCCGTTGCTGGGCAGCCAGCTGGAATCGAACATTCACGGTATGAGGAGCGTGGGCGTCGGCCTCGCCATTGGCTTGCTGTTTACTATCTACGGCGCGCGCGGTGCAGCGGACGCGGTGCGGTTCACACTTGATAATATGTGGCAGGTACCGAAGCGGGAGCGGGCCGGCTTCCCCAAAAACGTGCTACACAGCTCCCTGATTATGCTCTACGCCGCCGCCGGCTTTGCCGCCACAGTGGCCGTTTCCAGTTTTACCGCCAGTCTGGGCCATGCCACCTGGGTGAAGGTACTATTGAATGTAGCCGGTTTTGGCGTAAGCTTCGGCGTACTGCTAGGCATATTCAGCGTCGCCGTACTGCGCAAAGTATCGATTAAGTTCATGATGGTCGGCGCCGCAGTGGGCGCCGCCGCCATACAGCTACTTCTCACATTCGGCGGCCTGCTGCTGGCCCACCAGCTCAAAAATCTTGGCGACTTGTACGGCACGTTTGCCATCGTACTGGGGCTGTTGTTTTGGCTATATCTGCTGGCCCAAATAGTGCTGTATGCAGCAGAGATCGACACCGTGCGGCACTTTAAGCTCTGGCCCCGGTCCCTGAGCGGCGCCTTACGTACCGATGCCGACCGTCGCGCCTACACCCTGTACGCTAAAACCGAACAGTACGTCAGGCCCGAAGACGTCAAAGTGGATGTATAGATAACATTACTAGACAAATAGAATAGAAGATTTTATACTGCGCGAATGGAATGTGAACGGGCAGTTATTGTCGTTGGTGGTGTTGGCAGCCGTGGCATGCCATGGACTTACGCCAACGAAAAATGCCAGCTGCCGCTGCCCGCTGTAGCAGAAGGCCCCGACGGCCGGCCGCAGATGGCCACCCGCTCGGTAGTAGATTTCGTTGTCGGGTACTGTTTAGATGCCGGCATTAACGATATTACATTTGTTGTCGGCGAGGATACCGTAAACACCCGCCGGGCATATGAAGGCAATCCGCCGGTGGACCGCTACTTTTCGTCGCGCGACAAAGAGACATACCTAAAGCAGATAAGAGAAGTCGGCAGCCGGGCGGCGTACCATTTTATCCCTCAACCATACGGTGAGGATGTGCCCTATGGCACAACATATCCCCTTGAACTCGCAAAGGACGTGATCGGCCAAGAGGGTCAGACACTTATCGTGATGGGCGACCAGTTCTTCCACCGTCCTGACGATTCTTCGGAAGTCACTCATTTCCTGGAAGGCGTGCGCACCCAAAACGTCACAACCGGCATGCTCGTGCGGGATGTACCGCCAGATATGATACACCATTACGGCATTACGCGGCTGCGCCCGGACGGTTTTCTGGATCGAATCGTAGAAAAACCGGCTGTAGGCAGCATACCCGAGCATGGGGCCAATTGCAGCATGTACGTCGTCAACAACTCTATCATGCCGTACGTCACACGGAACATGTCATCGCCACCGGCTGGCACAACGGAACACATGCTTACCGACGTAATGAACGAATACGCACAAGAACATCCTGTTGCTGTCGTACATGCCGACGGCCGCTACGTTGACTGCGGCACTACCCAGCTGTGGTTAGGGTCAGTCGATCATATGAAGCGGCACGCCGAAGCGGTTATCGCAGCTAACGGCTAAAGTTTTTCGTAAAACACCAGCTTGTATTTATCCGGATCGCGCACCACGAATTCGCGGTTGCCCCACGGCCAGTCGCGCGGCTCGGTAGATGTAACAATGCCGCTATCTACCAGGTGACGGTAATAGGAATCGATTTTTGCAACAGCCACATACATATACAGGCCGGCACCCTTTGGTTCGGCCAGTGATTCTTTTTTAAAGTAGCGGCCGGGTACGAGGTTCTTATCGTGCAGGTGCAACTCTACGGCACCGGCCACCACTGAGCCGAAATCATTTTTCAGCTCTTTGCGCGTAAAACCGAGCGCTTCATAAAACGCCATGCTGGCCTTTACGTCGGTTACATACAACATTAAAGAATCTATACCCTGAAGGTAGTTTGCCATAGCTGCAACTATATCACATTGTGCCATATGTCAATGTGATGCAATTCGCATACAAACAGCCCCTGTAAGCGCTGAGGCGATGCTGTAGGATATAGTAGCTGCCTCTTGTATACTCATAAGCATGAGCACATCTACGAACAAACAGCACGTTGTAGTGGTTGGGGGCGGGTTTGGCGGCACAAAAGCTGCGCTTATGCTGGCCGCGCACGATGATATACACGTCACCCTCGTCAGCAACCACACCCATTTTAGGTATTATCCGGGGTTGTACCATACAGCTACCGGCGGCACGCGGGCCGGAGCGCGTATCCGGCTCGACAATATTTTAGCCAACAGCGGCGTACACCTGGTACGTGCAACAGCTACCAAGCTGGACCGTGAGCACACGCAACTCATTACGGACGATGGCAAAAAAATGGACTTCGATCAGCTGGTGCTTGCGCTGGGGAATGTCACCAATTACTTCGGCATACCCGGCCTGCAAGAACACGCCTACGGCATTAAATCGACCGAGGAAGCCGAACGCTTTAAGATACACCTGCATCAGCAATTATTAGAAACAGGCGCACCGGACCTTAATTATGTTATTGTCGGCGGCGGGCCAACCGGCATTGAGCTGGCCGGCGCCCTGCCGGCCTACTTGCGGCATATCATCAAAAAACACGGCCTGCCGCAACGCCGGTTGCACATCACATTAGTAGAAGGCGCGGCGCGCTTACTGCCGCGCGCACCCGAAGATATCTCACAAGCCATCACCAAACGGCTGCGCTCGCTGGGTATTAAACTATTGTTGGGCGTAACCGTACAAGGCGCGACCGCCGACGAACTTATGGCTGGCGATATGACCCTCAAGAGTCACACCATTGTATGGACGGCCGGGGTTGCCAACAACCCCTTCTTCAAAGAAAACGATTTTAAATTAAGCGATCGCGGTAAGGTAGAAGTTGACGAATATCTTCAGGCCGAGCCGGGCATCTTTGTACTCGGCGATAATGCCAATACGCCGTACAGCGGCCTGGCGCAAACCGCCTTATATGACGGCGAATTTGTAGCCGAGCATATTATCCGTCTCGCGGAAGGCAAGACGTCCGCGCCTTACAAACCCAAGCAGCCCATCAGCGTTATACCGGTAGGCAAAGGGTGGGCGAGCGTGGAGTGGGGCAGGCATCACTTCAGCGGTTTTATCGGCTGGATACTGCGCTCACTGGCCGACCTGATCGGCTTCCACGACCTCGAAACATGGCCCAACGCCGGCGAGCAATGGTTGGAGTCTATGGAAGAAGAAACGCTCAAATGTCCGCACTGCGGTATACCTTCAGGCAAAAAAAATACCGCCCAAAACTAGCTCCTGCAACTTGTATATGATAAATAGCAGTGTATCATTGGTGTATGACTGAAATAAACTCCACCCCTGAAGACAATCCATTGCGGCATATGATAGAAATAAACCCCCCTTCTGACGACGATCTATTGAAGCACATCCTGCCTGTAAGCCGGCATGACGTTATTCTTACATCTGAAGACGGCGGTCCAGCTGCCGATTTTAAAATTGTAGAGATGCATGCAGCCTATGGAGATACCCCTCAGGTTAATAAAACGCTGCCCGTGCACGACAGCCCGCTGCCCGGCGGAAGCTTTGTTGGCGCTGAGCACCAAGGCCAGAATACTGTCAGGCCTGAACCACAGGCTTCTCTTGAGCACATGCACGCCGGAACTCCTCTCGCAGAACGGACACCGGTGGCAACGCTGCATGCGGTACTTCGTCACCCACGTGCCGCCGAGATGGATCGCCGCATTGCCGAATACGATGCAGCACTTAGTGATGGCAAGAGCTTTAGGGATCTTGACGAACGGGCACAGGCCATGAACGAACGCGTTCAATATCATAAACAATTACTGGCGACAGTAGCTTCGAGTTACGGAGTTCCCCTTCGTGAAGTCCATTTTATAGCTCCTGACATGAACGACGTATGGCTGCCATATAAGGATAATTACGCCCATTTGTCTATAATAGAGAACCAGCTGAATGTCCATGCGTGGGATGGGCAGCTGAGCCGTCAGGAATGTCTCGATGCGTGGGACAGGCACCATGAGATAATAAAAGCAGGTACACCATTAGATCACTTGCGCTACTACGAGCAGCAAGGTAACATACCTCCCTACCTGCATGATCTAAGGAAAAAGATTTTACAGGATGGCGGTGATGTCATGACGGCGTTCGGCGCGCATGCCGCAGAGGTACGCAAGCATGCTGAAGACAATGGTTTTAGAGATTTTCAGATACATGCTCCGCATGGCAATTTGCGTCTGGCGCTGCCGCTCGCGTTCCATTTGTTAGAGCTGCCGACCGCGAAAGCGTACGACATTATAGGCGACTACTCGATAACGCGCGGTTTTCTTGAAACGCGAGAACCCGGCGTATTCACAATGGCCAGGCAGACGGATGGTCCGTCATGGCAAGTGACACCGCGCGGCGCCATTCGCATGATACGCGAAACCTGAGCCCGATTTAGTATCAACAGAGAGTATCTCTGTAGTAAAATAGAGGGATATGGGGTATCAGGAAGCACTACGCTCGCTGAACAGCGCGCAGCAGCAAGCCGTCCAAACAATTGAAGGGCCGGTGCTGGTTATTGCCGGTCCAGGCACCGGTAAAACGCAGTTGCTTACGACACGCATCGCGCATATTCTGGCAACCACCGACACACTGCCTCAAAATATAGTATGTATGACGTTTACCGAGAGCGGCGCCCAGAACATGCGCGACCGCTTAACACAGTTTATCGGTCAGGACGCCTACGACGTCAATATCGGTACGTACCATGCGTTTGGCCGCGACCTGATCCGTCGTTTTCCGGAAGCGTTTGCCGAGATCCGGCTGCAGGAGCCGGTCGATGAACTGGCCAAGCGGCAAATTGTGCGCAGTATTGTCGACAGTCTGCGTTACGATAACCCGTTAAAACAGGTCCAGCATCACCTTGGCGACCTTATAAGTACCATCAGCGAAGTAAAACGCGCCTTGCTTGATGCCGACAGCCTGCGAGCCATCGCCCGTGAAAATACCTTATTTATTGCTTCCGCTAACCAGCATGTACAGTCAGTACTGCAGGATATCCCCAAGATGCCCGGCACCGCCGCAAAGGCCATACCACTATTCGAGCAGCTGCTACTGGGCCTGCAGCCGCTTACCCCGAAAACGCCAGCCAACACACAGTTTGGACCACTGGCAGCCATTGCCGTCACCGAACTCGCCGCCGCACTGGAAGAAGCCAGCAGCACCAACAAGTCAAAACCGCTCACTGCCTGGAAAAACACTTGGCTAGCCAAGGACGGCGATAACCGCTTCGTATGCAATGGCACACTGGAAAATCGCCGTATCAGCGCGCTGGCCGATGTTTTCGAACAGTACGAGGATGCTTTGCGCGAGCATGGCTGGTACGACTTTGACGATATGATTCTGCGCGCCATACAGGCGCTTGAGGAACACGACGATCTGCGCTATACCCTGCAGGAACAATACTTATACATATTGCTCGACGAATTCCAAGATACGAATGCCGCCCAGCTGAAACTGATACAGCTCCTGAGCGATAACCCGGTATCCGAAGGCCGCCCAAACGTGTTGGCAGTAGGGGACGATGACCAGGCAATCTATGCCTTTCAGGGCGCTCAATATTCCAATATGCTCGATTTTTACCGCATGTACCGCGATGTGGCAATCATTAACCTGACCGAAAATTATCGCAGTACGGCCGACATTTTAAGCACCGCACGCAACATTGCCACGCAAATCGATGCCCGGCTGGAAATTCATTTTGAGGGCCTGTCGAAAGAACTGCGCGCCGCCAATCCGAAGCTACCACCCAAGACGGACATAGAACGGCGAGGGTTCCGCAGCGACGTAGCCCAATACGACTGGATTGCCAACCGCATACAACATCTGATAAAAGAAGGCACCAACCCCAGTGACATTGCCGTACTGGCGCCAAAACACAAACAGCTCGAACCGCTCGTGCCTTATCTGGCCGAGCGTGATGTGCCGATGCGCTACGAAAAGCGTGAAAATATCCTGGAAGCGCCAACCATCCGCCAACTGCTGACAATGAGCAAGCTGGTGGTAGCCTTGGGGCGCGGTGAGAATAGTCTGGCTGATGCGCTCTGGCCCGAGGTACTCAGCTTCCCATTTTGGCGTCTGCCCACCAGCGCTCTGTGGCGGCTTTCGTGGCAGGTAAACGACGCGCCGCGCGATGAGCACCTTACCTGGAGTAAAGCGCTGCTTGCCACACAGCAGCCGCACTTTACACAGCCAGCGCTCCTGATGCTGGCATTGGCCGGCCAGGCGGACACTGAGCCATGCGAGCGTATGCTTGATTACCTGATAGGCACCGAACCGGTAACCACCCACGAAGAGCACGAAGGCGCGACCGTGCGCTCGCCGTTCCGCGCCTTTTATACAGGCGCCGAGGTACAGCATACCAACCCCGAGCTGTTCTATGACACCATATCGCACCTGACCGTGCTGCGCGCCCGCCTGCGCGACTACGCCGCATCACAGCCGGAGGCGCTGATGCTGGCCGACCTGCTGGCATTCGTCACGATGTATGAGGAAGCCGAGGAGCGGATGCTGAATACCAGCCCGTACAACCAGCAGGCCGACGCCGTGCAGCTGATGACCGTGTTCAAGGCCAAAGGACTTGAGTTCGACCATGTATTTTTGCCGAGCTGCCAGGATGA
>JARIHB010000061.1 GCA_029288515.1 Candidatus Saccharimonadota bacterium
ATAATGTACTGCCTGGCTATCCATGCACCGATAAAACCCGCCCCACTGCCACCAGCGACAATAGCAAGAAATGTTTATGGGACTACGACTTCCGCTACCCGGGGCCGATTACCCTGCGCTACGCTTTGGGTGGTTCGCGCAACGTGCCATGGGTAAAAGCTATGTTGTCTGCAGTGCCTAACGACAAGAGTAAGGGCCGCGTAAATTCCATTAACAAGACCATCAGCACGGCAGAGGCGCTCATGGGCAACCCTGACGGCTACAACTGTTACGACCCGGGCACCGATCTGTCGCCAGGCACGGATCAAGCCAAACTCAAGGCTGCTCAGCAACAGTGTTATGGCGCTTCAGCCATCGGTGACGGCGCTTACCTAAAGCTCGATGATCATGTAAACGGTATCGCCAGCATCGCCCGCCTTGGCAAGTCTATTCCCAAAACGTACATTCTAAAGATCACTGACGCCAGCAACAAAGTCCTTGATGAGTTCAAACAGCCAGCCGGTAAGCAAGTTGTACGTCCCGACAGTGCATACATCGTAACCAACATGGCATCCGACCCTAACGCCAGCTACCTGCCGGCCGGTTACTACAAGTTCCACCGCTACAAGGGATGGGACTTTGCCATCAAGACCGGTACCACCAACGACGGCTATGATGGTTTGATGGCCAGCTGGAGCACGCAGTACACCGCCATCGCCTGGGTTGGCTACCACACGCGCAACAAGGCCATGCACGGCCCGGGCATGGAATTTATGACCGCCCCTATTATACGCACCTGGATGCAAGGCGCCCATGATACGCTCGGCATGCAAGCAGTAAACTGGACAAAGCCCAGCGGCGTTAAAACCGCACCGGCATTTGTTATCACCAGCCACGTTGGTATCGGTTCGGTCGAACCCAGCCCCAGCACCGACCTTTTCCCCAGTTGGTATGTTCCACCCACCAAGGGGGGCACCTCACAAACCATCGACCTCGTGTCCAATAAGCTGGCGACCAGTTGTACGCCCGCAATCGCCAAAAAGATTCAGGGGGGCGCTAATGCCAATATATTCTCTGTTGATGTCTTCGCCTCAATAAGTGGCAGCACTACGGCGTCCGTAGAAGGCAATGATGACGTTCACAATTGTAACGACTCCAAGCCGACGGTAAACCTCACCACTCCCAATACCTGCAGTAGCGCACTCACCTGTAAATTTACCGTTACCGTTAGCCAGGGGACGCACGCGCTTTCCGGCGGCAGTTACACCACGGCTCCAGCCGGCCAGGTCAGTCTGATTGTAAACGGCCAGACCGTCCAAACTATTACTATGGACGCCGCTGACCTATGGACCCACGAGTTTACCTATACTCCGCCCGACGGCCAAAATGGCCAGCTGCAGGTGCAAGCCAAAGCCGTTGACAGCGTCCTATACGAAACCACGTCCAGCAGTAACTCAGTTACGCTCACCCACACGAACAACACCGACGATGACGACACCTGAAGTGACGTAATCCGTCGTATCCGTCGGCCGGTACACTAAAAAACTGCACGTCCCGGGCGTGCAGTTTTTTAGCAGAGCGTATGCAAGCCTACGAGCTGACCGTCGGCCGGCGATGACGACCAAGGCGGGCATTGAGTTTCGTCTTCAGTTGACTAGCCATAGGGTTCCGTAAACTACCGCGACGCAAGGGGTGTGTTGCGGCCGCATCAGCTGTCGCCGGAACGGGTTGAGCGTTCGTATCAGCGGCAGCTTTAGGCGTCTTGTCGGCAGGAGTCTCAGACGTTTTATCGGCACGTTTTTGCTCGCGCACCTGGCCAAAGACCATTTTGCCGGCAACAGTCTGGTGCATACGAGTCACCGTGACAGGCACTACCTTACCCACGTGTCGTGATGCGCCGTCCACCACGATCATGGTGCCGTCATCTAGATAGCCCACGCCTTGGCCATGGTTGCTACCCTTTTGAATAATCTTAATCTTGAGTGTTTCACCCGGTAGAGTGATCGGACGCAAATTCTGCGCTAACTCGTTAACGTTAAGCACGGTTACACCTTCTACGGCGGCAACCTTGCCCAAATTATAGTCAGTGGTATAGAGC
>JARIHB010000090.1 GCA_029288515.1 Candidatus Saccharimonadota bacterium
AGCTAGGACCCCGCTTATTATTAGTGCTCCAAGTGTGACATCGGGTTCGGCCTACGCCCAGTTTGCTAAAGTTGTCAAACAATTAGCAAAAGATACCCATTACGAAACTGATGAAAAGCGTAAAACGGTTATCCTCACCGACAAAGGTATCTCGAAGATCGAGAAAGTTTTAGGTATCGACAATCTTTACGGACCAAATAATATCCGAACAATTTACCATTTGCAGCAGGCGCTGCGCGCCCACTCACTGTTTCACCGAGATAAGGACTATGTAGTTACCTCCAGCGGAGAAGTAGTGATTGTCGATGAGTTTACCGGTCGTTTGCTGCCCGGGCGAAGATATAACGAAGGCTTGCACCAGGCCATTGAAGCCAAAGAAGGCGTGGAAGTGCAGCAGGAGAGCATGACGCTGGCGACCATTTCGTTCCAGAATTACTTCCGTTTGTACGAAAAGCTGGCCGGTATGACCGGTACGGCTCTGACCGAAGCCGAGGAATTCCACCAGATTTACAAATTAGACGTTGTGGAAGTGCCGGCTAACCGGAAGGTGATCCGCGAAGATCGCCAGGACCGTATTTACAAGAACGAGAAGGGCAAGTTCAAAGCCATCGTTAACGAAGTAAAAATGCTGCATACCAAGGGTCAGCCGGTGCTGATTGGTACCGTATCAATTGAAAAGAACGAGAAGCTGGCTAACATGCTCTCCAAAGCCGGCGTACCGCACGAGCTGTTGAACGCCAAGAACAATGAAAAAGAGGCCGCTATCGTGGCTCGCGCCGGACAGAGAGGCGCAGTTACGCTAGCTACTAATATCGCCGGCCGCGGTACCGACATTATTCTGGGCGAGGGGGTCAAGGATCTGGGCGGTTTGTACGTGCTTGGTTCCGAGCGCCACGAATCGCGGCGCATCGACAACCAGCTGCGTGGCCGCGCCGGCCGACAGGGTGACCCGGGCGTTACGCAATTTTTTGTAAGCACCGAAGACGACCTTATGCGTATCTTTGGTGGCGAACGTATTGCCGGTCTGATGGAGCGTTTGAAAGTTGAAGAAGACACGCCTATCGAAAACCGTCTCATTAGCAAAAGCCTGGAAAGCGCCCAAAAGAAGGTTGAAGGTTTCCACTTTGACCAGCGTAAGAATGTCGTGCAGTACGACGATGTTATGAACCGTCACCGCAAGGCCGTGTACGCCATGCGCCGTGAAATCCTGTTGAGCGACGACATCAGCAAGCGCGTTAAAATATTCGCCGAAGAGGAATCACGGACGCTGGCGGCGTCGCCGGAGCTGATGACGGACAAGTTTGAGGTTATCGTGCGCGACACATTCCCGCTGGACGAACCGTCGCTTGACCGTTTGTTCGACGCGCCAGCCGACAAATTTGGTGACGCTCTTATTAAAGAAGCGCACGAGTTGTACGACGCCCGCGAGACAGCATTCGGCGCCGAAATACTGCGTAAAGTGGAGCGCGACATTTACCTGCAAGTGCTTGATAACCTGTGGATGCAGCACCTGGAAAACATGGATCACTTGCGTGAAGGTATTCACTGGATTAGTGTTGGGCAGCGCGACCCGCTGGTGGAATACCGTCGCCAGGGACAACGCTTGTTTGATGAAATGCAGGCCGCATTACGTCACGAAGTGGTTCGTATGCTGTTCCACGCCGAGCCGGTAGACATGAGTATGCTTGAGATGCCTACCGAGACCGAGCTGACATTGGCAGCCCGCGGTTCTATCGATAACGTCGACAAAATTTCACAGGCAGATGACGATTTCCAGGCGGTAGACTTTAAAGAGAGTAAGAAAGATACCACCAAGAAACAATCGACTGCAACCGCCCGCAAGAAAATCCGCAAGGCTGAGCGCAAGCGTAAGGCACAAGGCCGCAGGCGTAAGTAGCGGGGCAGACGGTACATGAAACACACAGTCACTGAGATAAAGCTGCGTAATGGCGCCCGGGGATTACTTATCCACATCCCCGACGCCAGTGTCATGAGTTTTGAGTTTAACTTCCGGGCAGGCGAATATTTAGTAAGTCCGGACAAGTGGGAAACGCCCCATTTGATGGAACATATGCTTCTGGGCGCCAATGAACGCTTCCCTAAAAGCCGCGTATTCCAGGCTGAAATAGAAAAAAACGGCGCGTATTCCAATGCCAGCACCAGCGTGTACGAAATAAGCTACGAAGCAGAATGTGCCGACTTTGAATGGGAGCGCATACTCGAGCTTATGCTGCTGGCGATTACCAAGCCGCTTTTCCTGGCAGATGAGTTTGAAGCCGAGACAGGTAATGTGCGCGAAGAGTTGACCGCCCGCAGCAATAACCATTTCCGTCACCTGAGCCTGGAGTTGCGTGAGCGCTACGGGTTTATGGCCAAGACCGACGAGGAGCGGCTGAAGTTAATGGATAATGTGACAGTCAGTGACGTGCGTGAGCACTACGAGAATACCCACACGACTCGTAATCTGCGCTTCATTGTGGCTGGCAATCTGACGCCCAAGCGTCAGCAGACCGTTGAAGCTATGCTGTCGAGCGTTGAATTGCCTATTGGCACTGAGCGTATTGAACTGCCCGACGAACGCCCATCACCGCAGGAAGGTGCTATTTATATTCATAATAAGACGGTTAAAAATTTATATTTTTACATCGATAGCTTTATGCTGCGGCGTATGAACGAGCCGGAAACCGACGCCTTGAATTTGGTAAATACTATGCTGACCGAAACATTGTACTCAAAAATACTCGGCACCGCCCGCGAGCGCGGCCTGGTGTACGGCATGAGTAGCGGTTTCGGCCAGACAAAGCTTAGCAGTAATTGGTGGTTTGGCGCCCAGGTATCGCAAAAGAATGCGCTGCCGCTGTTTGATATCATCGTTGACGAACTGGATAACGTCTTCCGCGGAGAAATTGCCGCCGAGGACATTGAAGCCGCGCAAGCCTATGCTCTCGGGCGGTTCCAGCGCAGCGCGCAAACCGTTGCCGGCGTGGCTGCCGGCTATAGTAGCCGTTACTTTTTTGAAGGGCAGGTAGACGATTACTACCAGGTGCCCCAGCGCATTAAAGCGATCACCAAGTCACGCATTGTTGATATCTCCAATGAGCTGTTCAAGGATGGCATATGGGGCTTGGGAGTGCTGAGCAATTGCGAAAAGCCTTTTGCGAAAGAGCTACATGAACGCATTACACCGCTGTGGCGGCGGGATGCCTCGTAGTCTCTTCGGCAGTATTCGCAGCATTCCGGGCAGCGGCAACTTTTTGGTAGTATGCTGCTGAGGTAAAGTAGTTGGCCGGATTCGTACGCTTTGGAACGGTCGGTGGAACGTCGCTGTATTCGCGGTGGCGGTGTGCCGTGCCGTATAGTTCCTGCTTCAGTCGCCGCTCCTTTAGTTCCTGGCGGTGGCGGCCGGTGTATACTGAACCGGCAATCAATGCGGCAGAACCAACTGCCACGGCGGTCACCCGTACGCGCTGCACCTGTTCATCCGTAAGGCTGTAGCCCAATAGCGTTTCATGGCGCGCGGGCGTTGGCGGTGCAGCTTCGGGCAGCAGGCCGGCATCACGTTGTTCCTGCAGAATACGCATCAGTTCTTTGTCTAGGTCTACAGGTGCATTGGAGTTGGTTTGCGCCTCAGTAGGGGCAGTTGGTTCTGCCGCTTGAGCGTCGGCGCTATGGCGTGGTGTATAGTGGGAAGCCTTGTAATCGGCGACGATCTGTTCGGCGGTGTGACGCTGCGATGCGTCGTTGTATTTGTTGTGGTCAGGGCTGGCGAACAGGTAGTGGTGCTTGTCTTTGGCAACCGCGGGGTTATCGCCGTAAAATGCTTCATTAACACGGTGCAGATTGGCATGGTTATGGGCCAGGCTGTTAGCCTGATCGGTAGTGAGTCCCGCTTCTTTGGCGGCATCACGCAGCGCATCGGCCGACCAGTCGTATACATTTGAGGCCCGTCCGGTCTCATGGTCGAGACTCACAGCGGTACGTAGGTGTACGGCGGGCTCAGTGATGGGCGGCATGGTGGTCGTATCTGGGCTAGGCTGCGTTGGGGTAACTGAGACGTCAGGTGTTGGCGTGGTTGTGGCTGCATCCGGCGTG
Source organism: Candidatus Saccharimonadota bacterium (assembly GCA_029288515.1). Classification (GTDB taxonomy): domain Bacteria; phylum Patescibacteriota; class Saccharimonadia; order Saccharimonadales; family UBA4665; genus PMNU01. The sequence continues at coordinate 4,093 of JARIHB010000090.1, forward strand.
GGATGCGGTTCCGGCGTCATGGCCGGATGTGGCGGTACGGCCGCGGCATGTTCGCCGCCGATAAACGGCAGTGGCGCACCATGCTTATAGCTGTTCCATACGCTGTACGCTGTAAATATGCCTGTGGCGGCCATTGCGCCCAGCGCGCCTGCTATACGCATGCGGCGGGTGAGTGCTTCGCCATTTACCCTTACATAACCGGCGGCCTCGCTTGGCTTATACCATTTTACCTGGCGCCACAACGGTTTGTCTTTTGGTGCATCGGCGATTGTTTCAGGCTGGATTACACCCGCAGGCGGTGTCACCGGCATGTCTTGTATTAACTCGTGTTCGCCGAATGCATTCTCTCTTTTCGATAACCAACCCCGTGTGGTAGCGGGTACATGGTTTATACGTACGCTGCCGCGCCAATCAGGATCGGCGTAGGGGGCACTTTCGTCACGTTCGAACGTATATCCTTGCGGTGCGGCAGCAGGTTCGCCAGCTGCATGAGCTGGCGTATGTTCTGCAGGTTGTGCTCCGTAGGGATCGGAGTTGGGGAAGGGGGCTGCTTGGTTGTAGCTCTGTTCCGTCGCAACGGGATCGGTGGTGCCGACTTCGCCGATAGTTCGTAAAATAGGCATTATTAACGGCCCGTTGAGGTCGGAATTACTCCCGGGCACTGCCATCTCTGACACAACTGTTATATTTTACAAGAAAAATGTTAAAAAGTCAATGTTTTTACTGCATGATACGGTGTGTATAATGTATCCCTATGTTTGAAAATTTTCCTAATGGCGACGCCGATGATCGGCCTGACTCGCCAGGTGACGGTCACTATCAACCTAACGTACCGTCGCACGATTCGATGGGCGGCATGCACTTTTTACCTCAGGGTCAGCCAAATGCCCCTAAGGAGGTTGAGCATCCGGCAACACCTCCTGTCGAGGAGCTGACCGATTTTATTGTGCCGCATGACGGCTTGCAGCAACCGGTCGACTCAACCGAGCAACAAGCTGCACGAACACAATTCGAATCGGCAGTAACTGACATTGTTTTAACTCATATTGTTGACATGCATCGTATTCCCGGTGTTGAGGGTGTAGAGGATCCTTCGAGCCATGTATTACTGCGCGCACCTATCTCAAACACTGAATATTATGACGTCGGTGTGCGCTCGTATACAGACGTCGGTACATTTACTGGCGATTTTCCGCCTTATCTGCAGCCAGTGCGGCGGGTAAGCGTTACACGCAAAACAGATGGTATACCAACGGCTCTTTGTCTATGGACTGAGGGTACCGACGGCGTGGTGCGCCGGCGGGATATTTACGGCATTACAGAGGTAAGCCCAGGCGAAAGGGACTTTATAGAGATAGAGCGGGACGTTTTTGGGGCGGGCGGTGAAAATATTCCTGAAGCAGAAATGACACCTGTTGACCCCATATCGTCCTTTGAGCTGGAGATGCAGATGGGAATGGCGATGCCACCTGTGGGTATGCGGGAGATCCAGGGACTGACGCGTCTCTTGGGACGCTGTGTGGAGAGGCCGGCAGAATAAGGGATCATCATGGTGGGTCGGAAAGGAACTTTTACTGGATTGAGCCACCAAGCGCAGACAATTCATCTGAAGATACGGAGCCTCTGCGAAGAGCGACGCCACAGGGTGCAACATGGGTGCAATATTCGGCCCGCCTACAAGCCGTCGGGATCGACAGGTAGGCATACAGGAAATAAACGGCTTGGCCGCTTTTTCGCACCAGCCCGGCGTGAAATCGCAGAGCCCGGACGGTAGCTAAAGTTTGTCATATATAGATATAATGTCCTTCATGGTGGTGGGCCCAGGTAGCTTTGAAGGGTGTAATGATGGCGAATTTGAAGGCGTGCCGCCTATCGACGGCGGTCAAGATGGCGCCGATCAGCTGCCGGGCATGCACTTTTTGCCCGGCAATGCTGCCGAGCAAATGGCTGAGGCATCCCCAGGGATACCGCAGACTTTAGAAGTGAGCGACTTTATAATGGCGCACGACGCTACCCACCCGAAGGTGCCTGCTAAAGATGTAGCTGTCGTACGGAGGGGGTTCGAGTCGATTGTTACTGCCATGCTCCTTGCATATGTGCAGGACGCTGTCCCCGGTGATGACACGGAGCTAATCGGTTCGGATGATCCGGAGATTGAGTTGCTGTACAAGCTTCCCCTTACCGATGGCGGTTATTACCGTATTTCTGTGAGCGCAACAGCGGGCACAAAGGATACTGACCCGGCCTATCGCCTTAATCCATTGACGCGAACAGTAAGAGAAATAGAGATAACGCGCCGACCGGAGAGTGGCACCCCTGCGCTCTATCGTTGGACTGAATACGCCGACGGCTCAGTGTGCCGGTATACAAATGCTGATTTTGGAGCGTCGCTACGACGCATACAAGAAAGCGGTCTTTTTAGCAGCGCTCTGTCATATGACGAGACTATCCGAAAGATACGGGAGTTTTTACAGGAGGAGGTAGAGAATCAGCGTCTGGAAGAGACCATGGGTTACCAGCACCAACAAGTGGGCATACGTGAAATAAACGGCTTGGCCGCTTTTCTGCGCCAGCCTGGTATAGAAATACAAGATCCGTATAGTGATATAGGCGAGTAGCGGCTATACATTTGACCAAAACCCATAAGGGATTATAATCGCCTATGATGGATTCAGGCAGCTTTGAAGAGGGTGAGGGGTTTGAAGGTATACCGCCAGCCGGTGACGATTCGGGTGACGCTGAACGGCTGTCGCGTATGCATTTTTTGCCTCCCGACGCTGCCGAGCAAGCACCTGAGCCGGCTCCGGAGTCAACAGACGCGCCACCACCTATAGAGGTAGCTAGCTTTATAGTGAAGCACGACGCCACCCATCCGGAAGTGCCCGCCGAAGATGTTCCGATTGTGCGGCGCATCTTCAGCTCGACGGTCGATGATATGCTCCTTGCATATGCCGCTGACGTCTACCATACAGGTGCGTCGGTGCATATTAGCTCGGAGGATACATTGGCGTGCCATGTCCCACTGAACGATGGCGGTCATTACAGCATCGGCGTTATGGTACAAACGGGTGGGTCGGACAACGATCCGGCTCGCTTCCGTGACCCGTCTAGGCGCCCTGTGAAGGAAGTAGAGGTAATACATTTTCCGGTGAGCGGTAACCGGGCGCTGTATCGGTGGACCGAGTACGCCGACGGCACCGTTCGCCGGTATACGGATACCGATATAGAAGCCACACAACAGCGCCTCGGCGATATTCCCGATGACGAAACGATAAAAGGCTTCACCTACGAAGTGAAGCGGAACTTGGAACTCGCAGCCTCCCTGGGTTACCAGAATCAGCAAGTAGGTATAGATGAAATAAACGGCCTGGCCGACTTTTTACATCAGCCCGGTCTGCAACTCGGTATACCGTTTGACGATTTAGGCGGCTAGCCGGGCCCGTAGCCCGTAAGGGATACTATGCAGTTTCATACGGTATAATAGAGCCAATGGAAGATCTGAACCAGCAGGCTTTAGACATGCAGGCCGAAATTGAAGGCGCTGCCGAGCGCATCGACGTTGACGCGCTTGTGGAGCACAAGCTGAAACTCGACGAGCAGATTGCCAAGCCTGATTTCTGGAGCGACCCTGCGAAGGCCCAAGAGGTAGTGAAGCAGCAAGCCAAGCTGGACCGGCGCGTGCATCCCTGGCTGGAGCTGCAGCGTGATATTAACGACCTGGTAGAGCTGCTGAGTTTTAACGAAGAAACGATGCGTGCCGACCTAAGCGGCCAGTTGAACGATATAGTGACGCGCTTTGCCAAGCTCAAGCAGGAGCTGTCTTTTGCCGGCGCGTATGACGATCACGACGTCATTGTGAATATCTATGCCGGTGCCGGCGGCACTGATGCCCAGGACTGGGCGCAGATGCTCACGCGTATGTATGTGCGATGGGCTGATAACCATCGGTTTGATGTACAAACGGTTGACGAATCGGCAGGCGATGAAGCTGGCCTTAAAAGCATCACACTCGAAATAAGCGGCGATTTTGCTTATGGACGGCTGAAGGGGGAACATGGGGTGCACCGGCTTGTTCGTCTTAGTCCTTTTAATGCCGATAACTTGCGCCAAACCAGTTTTGCTAAAGTTGATGTGCTGCCAAAGGTCGACCGGCCTGAAGAACTCGCAATTGACGACAAAGACCTGCGCATTGATGTGTATCGTTCAGGTGGGCACGGTGGCCAAAGCGTGAACACTACCGATTCGGCAGTGCGCATTACCCATCTGCCTACCGGCATTACCGTAGCCATCCAAAACGAACGCTCGCAGCTGCAAAACAAAGAGGTGGCGCTTACTATACTGCGTTCAAAGCTGATAGCGCTCCAGCTGGAGCAGCACAAGGAAAAGATCAGCGAACTGAAGGGGCCGAACCAATCAGCGGAGTGGGGTAATCAGATCCGTTCGTATGTGCTGCATCCCTATAAGCAAGTAAAAGACTTACGCACCCGATATGAGACCAGCGATGCCGAAGGCGTGCTGGACGGCAACATCGACCCGCTCATTACAGCCTACCTCGACCACATGCTCGGCAAAGAGTAAAAGCGTACTAAATTGACATAAGCACAATACTATGCTAATGTTAAATCAAACGTAACGAAACAAACATATGCATCACTCACGCCCCCACTTACCGCGAATGTATCATCAGGGCTACGGCTCACAGCCACACGGTTTTGACACGCACGGCATGAGCCAGTGGGCGACCCGTAAGGCGACCGATCTGGCCGATATGCGCGATCCGCAGCCGGACGTACTGTCCACAGTACAGGCCGAGCATGAGCACCGCCTGCCGGCGGAAGCGAACCTCGGTGCGATAGCAGTCAACCAGGCCATACCTGAACAATACCGGTAGAATATCGCTTTTTTTATTGATGTTCGGCTGCTAAGTCAGTACATTTAATGCGCTATGCCTGTATTTCGCGAATTGTTAAGTCCTCATAGTGAGGACGTTGAAGCTGTGCGCATGTATGTCACTGCTTTGCGCGCCGGATATGAGCCCGATGATGTGATAATGGGTGATATTCGTACGCTTGCATATTGGTGGTCGCCGGAAGGGGAGAAGCGGCAGGTAGCTGGCGAGACAATGGCCGCCCTGGCGCTGAGTGAGATTGTGGGCGTATTCGAACGGCTGCCATCCCGGTCGGCGTTCAAGCTGCTGGTGGATGCGCTCCATGCCCGCACGGCGGCTGTCGGCCTGACGCCGACCAAACCAAACCGTGCTGTTACATTATGGACGCAAGGTCGCTGGAACCCGGGCGTGCAAATACTTCCGGTTGAAGGGTTGGGCGAAGCTGCAGATGTAAAGGCTTTATTTGAGCTGAATGCAAAGTACGAAGCTGTACGACGATGGGTGCCGTACGAACGATAGTTTGCTATAATAGCGCTAATGATTCTGTTGGACAGGGTAACCAAAACCTATGGGAAGGTAGCTACGCCGGCACTCGATCGGATTAGTTTGCATGTGGAACCGAAAGAGTTTGTGATTGTTGTAGGGCAGAGCGGCGCCGGCAAGACAACGTTGCTGCGCTTGCTGACGCGCGAAGAGAAACCTACCAGCGGGAAGATCATTGTGGGCGGCATCGATTATGACAAGCTGCGCGATAAAGATATACCGCTGCTACGCCGTAAGATTGGCGTTGTGTTTCAGGATTTTAAGCTACTGCCGAACCGCACAGTATTTGAGAATATTGCATTTGCCTTAGAAATTGTAGGCGCTTCCAACCACGAGATTAAGGCCACCGTGCCAAAGGTATTGGATATTGTAAACCTGCGCGGTAAAGAAAAGCGCATGCCCATGGAGCTGTCCGGCGGTGAACGCCAGCGAGTGGCTATTGCCCGGGCGATTGTGCGCCAGCCTAAAATTTTGATTGCCGACGAGCCAACCGGCAACCTTGACCCCAAGCATGCCTGGGATATTATCCGGGTGCTGGAAAAGATCAACCACTATGGCACGACGGTATTACTGACAACTCACAATCAGGAAATTGTAAACAAACTGAAGCGCCGGGTAGTGACATTCTCGCACGGCCAGATATTAAACGATAAGGACCGGGCGTCGTATAAGATATGAATCGTAAACTGAACACCTTTGCCCGGGTGGTACGCTCCGGTGTGGTCAACTTTGTCCGCAATGCTTGGTTGGCGATTGCTGCCATGGCAGTAATGATTATTACGCTTACCATCGTGCTGTTCTCAATTATTGCTAACGCTACATTCGTTAATACGATTGCCCAGATAACCGATAAAATTGATGTGTCGGTGTATCTGAAGGACTCTGTCACCGACAGCCAGCGTAGCAAGCTCATCAGTGACTTGCGGGCGCTGCCGAACGTAAAAGAGGTGACCTATCTGTCGAAAGAGAAAGCCTTGCAGCGTTATAAGGAACAGAACGCTAATAATCCGGCGCTTTTGTCGGCTATCAACGAAACCGATAACCCGCTGCCGGCTACTGTCCAGGTAAAACCGCGCGAGCTGAACCAGATCCAGGACATTAAAGATTATTTGACACAACCATCGGTGGAACGACTTCAGTCTGATGACCCATCATATTCCGGCGACCGCAAGGCGGCCATCGATAAGATCTCGCACGCTACCAATTTGCTGCGCAAGGCGGGTATTGTAGCCGTGCTAATCTTTACGCTGATCTCGGTGCTTATCATCTTTAATACTATCCGTATGACTATTTTCAATCGTCGTGATGAGCTGACAATTATGCGCCTTTTAGGGGCTACGACGTGGTTTATCCGGGGACCGTTTGTGGTGGAGAGCATTATTTACGGC
>JARIHB010000093.1 GCA_029288515.1 Candidatus Saccharimonadota bacterium
GCCGTAAAGGCCGACGAGGGGTCAACAGCAAAACTGATATGAATATTGGGCGCCTCCGTTTCTACGGCATGCAAAAACTCGGCCATGTATGTGCGGTCGGCAGCTTGTAACAGCTGGAGGTTATTGTCGGTGGCTAACGCATCCAGCAGGCGACTGGTGCGGGGCAGGGCGGGTTGTTTGCCGGGCTCACGGATGCCCGCCTGACTGACGTAGTCTTCAAGGGCTTCTAACTCACGGCGCAGGCGACGGATCTCAACTATGCCGAATACCAGCTTAGGCAGGAGTAATTCCTTCTTAGGTGCCACTGCGGATGTCCTCCAGGATAGCCGCCTTGTGGGTTTCCATTTCACTCAGGATGTAGTCGAGCTGGTCGTTGAGGTCGATCTGGTTGCCGATGGCGTCAAGTACATAGTGGTTGATAACCTGAGCCATACGCTCTTCAAACTGCTTAACGCGGCGATCCTTCTCTTCTGCCACCTCTTTAGCCAGTTGCGTAACGAGTGCTTGGCGTTCTTGGTCGATGGTTGTCTTTGTTTTCTCGATCGACTCTACGGCCAACTCCTTGGCGCTGCTGATGGCGTTTTCGTAGTTAGCAAACGCTGCTTTCAGCTCCTTGGTAATCTCACCCTTCATGAATTCGTTCATCTGAGAGGTGGTTAACCGGAGGTCTTGCTGCAGGAACATGGCGTTTTCGCCTAAAATCTTTTCGAAATGTAACCGGCCGCGGTTGCGCAGTTCTTCGCGGAATTCCTCGTTGAAGATATGATCAACGTCCTCTTCGGCAGCATCCTGCAGCGACTGAGCCAGGCTCTTCGGTGGCTTGACCGCCGCATTCACCCGTACGGCGAGCCATATGAACGCCGAACCAAACGCTATAATCGTCCCCAGTATGAGTAGCAACCACCAGATTGTCATGAGCGCGCCCGGTATCCCCTTTGCTTAAGCATAAGCTATATCTTCAATAATAAATATACTGCAATGACACCTATCATGACAATAACGATTGCCATAAGCGACACGGCAATCATATTGCGTATGATAGATTTTTTGGCAAGCGGGTTGCGGCCGACGGCGGTCATACCGGTGCGTACGCCCGAGTAAATAATCATGCCAGCCACCATCAGCGACAGCACCAGCACGCCCATGCAGGCGTAGATACGCAAGGCCGTTACCGGTTTTTTGGTTACCAGCTGCGCCGCCTTCGACAGCACATGCGGCACACCAGCCACCACGTCGCCACTATAAATAGGGTTATGCGCCACCGTAATATCCACCATGATGCGCTTCAGGCCCAAAGTTCGCTTATTACCGGTTGAGTCGGTGACGCCAAGCGTACTGTCGGCATCTTTGGTCTGGAACCCGGCCAGTGCTTTGCCAAGAATAATCTGCTGCGTGCCGTCAGCTTTCATGCCCACACCATCAACCGACGAGACAGCAATGTAGTCGCCGGCTGCGATGTTGCCGTTCTGATCGCTTACCAACACCTGATATTTGCCAAACGTAGCAACATACGTTTGGTTGGCCGTAGGATCAGATATCGACAGCGGCGCGGTTGTGCTGGCAACAACTACACCAAGCATTTCGGCCGCGTCGGTTGATTTGACCGCTTCGACCTTCTTGGCATCGCCTTTTTTGAGGCGTACGATCATGCCATTCTGCAGCTGTTGATCGCTGTTATAACCCTGCGTTACATTTTGGGCGGCGACACTGCCGGTTGCCATCAGGAGACCAATTCCGAGTAAAAGGGCGGCAAACAGCCGTTTACGCGTAAACATCTTACGCTTCAGTATACCAATTCAGGCGGCAAAATGCTTGAGTTTTTCGACAGTTGTACGAATATGATCCTCAGTAGTCTGACGGCCCATGGTAAAGCGCAACGAGGCCCGTGCGTCGTCATCAGCCACACCCATGGCGCGCAACACATGCGACGGATCATCATTACTGGCGCTGCAGGCTGAACCGGCGGCGCACAAGATACCAGCGTCGTCCAGCTGGAAAATCAGGCGCTCGTTATCCGTACCGGGAATCGTAATGTGCACATTGTTTGGCAGGCGGTGCTTGCGCGAACCGTTAATTATCACGCCGGGTATGGCTTGCTCGAGTTCACGAATAAACAGCTGCTGGAGCTGCTGCAGGCGGGCTGTTTCGTCATGCCGCCGTCCTTGCACGATATCGAGTGCGACAGCCAAACCGACGGCGCCCATTATGTTTTCGGTACCGCTGCGCAGCCCGCGTTCCTGGCCTCCGCCAAACACCTGCGGCCGCAGCTGCACGCTGCTGGAAATAAACAGCGCACCGGTTTGCTTCGGGCCGTATATTTTGCCGGCGTTGATAGTCATAAGGTCAATACCCAAACGAGATGCATGCAAGTCCAGGTAAGCTGCAGCCTGTGCAGCGTCGGTATGTACATACAGCGGTAGCGTGTTGCCGGCCAGCTTGCGGGCTTTACGAACATCACTCAACCGCTGAGTGATAGTTCGTAGTGGTTGAATCGTGCCCACTTCATTGTTAGCATACATAACGCTCACCAGCACCGTCTGGTCATCAACCAGGCTAATGAGCCTATCTACGTCTATAATACCGTCTGGCGTCACCGGCGCTTCACGACAGTCGTACTGATGCGCGGCGGCCAGCACCGACTCGTGCTCAATCGCCGAAACCACTACATTACTGCCGGTAAACTGCTCTAAAACACCGCGGATCGCCAGATTATTAGCTTCCGTACCACCGGCCGTACATACGATTTCGGCTGGCCGGGCACCCATCCAATGAGCCACCCGGGCGCGGGCCGCTTCAAGCTCTGTACGCACCGCCTGAGCGGCCAGATAGGTAGCCGACGGATTAAAAAACCGCTCGCTGGCGTATGGCTGCATTGCGGCATACACTTGCGAATCCAGCGGCGTGGCAGCCGCGTAGTCGAGGTAGATCATATCCATGACGGCGCCTTATACGTTAGCGTATAGATTTTCTTGCACCCGTTTTTTGTATAGCTTGACCGCTTTGTAAAAGCTGCGGGCTTCTTCGTAGCTGATGTAGTGGTACGGTTGACCGTCCTGGGCCTTCAGTATGCCCTGAGGGCGGATATCATAACGAGTAGTTACAGCGTGGTGCTGGCCGTTTCGGTCGGTCCATTCTTCGTGCCATACCCAGGTAAATTCATCAAGGCAGAAGAACTCACGGCGGGCACCAGGCGTGATAGGGCCGAACAGCTCGCCGCCAATCTTTGCTTCACGGCGGATCAGGTCACGAAGCCGGCGGGCGTCGCGATCCCTGGATGCCTGCTGCCGACCGGCAAATGCGCTCAGCAGCCCCATATTAGTTCGGTCCCTCTGGACTCTGGTTTACTGTCGTGTAGCCAAGAGCGGCTAACT
>JARIHB010000098.1 GCA_029288515.1 Candidatus Saccharimonadota bacterium
AGGTCGTGTTTGATATCACGTTCGGTCATCTGCATTAACTTACCGGCAGCTTCTTCTTTTGACAGCTTAGCAACCTTCTCGAGCTTCTCTTGCTGACGTTTACGGATTTCCCGGATTTCGTCCTTCAAACCCTCCACTTCGCTCTCAGCAGTGCGCAGCTTTTCGGTACGCTTGTCCAGCTCGTCCAGTTTCTTATCCAGCGCTTCTTCGCGCGTAACCAGACGCTGTTCCAGATCTTTCAGCTCCCGGCGGCGAGTCTGTTCTTCTTTGCGAGCAGATTCGGCAAGCCGGGCAGCTTCTTCGCGAGCCTCATCGAGCTTACGCGCCGCTTCGCGTTTCGCCTTACTTAACTCCTTATCAGCTTGTTGTTGAGCTGAGCCGATGCGTCGTTTCGTAACGAATGTGTTCGCACCGAACCCAACGGCAACGCCTGCCACAGCAAGCGCTACGGTAAATGGATCCATACCTATCCTTTCTATCTTATAGAGGCAGGGAAGGCGCTCGCTATCACTTCTCTAGCCTTCGTACCCCTCTGTTATATGTCGATACTTAGAACATTGTTGATTTCGGATTGCTCGACAGTTCATGCAAATCCTTATATGAAACTATACGCCGCGAAATGTGGCGTGGTCAATACAACAACCTCTGCCTGGCTTATTTCTTTTGCTGCGTGATGTGTACCGGCGCACCGTATTCGGGAAGCGCAATCGTGTCATGTTCGCCATGCCCAAGCCGTGTAATGCCGCTTTCTATCCAGCCTGGATCCTTGGTAGCTAACACCGGCACACCTAAACCGTAAGCCAATGCGTTGGCTGCCGTAATGCCAATGCGCAAGCCCGTAAAACTTCCCGGGCCGGCAAAGCAAACAATACCCTGCACGTCACTCCAATCTTTGTGCTGTGCAGCCAGCACCGCTTTAATTTTGATATGAATCGTTTCAGCCAGCTCCCGATGCGCCTGCCATGTTTCATAGGCCAATTGCGTACTGTCGTCATACAGCCCAACCTCCGCCTCCGGGCGTTCAGTACGGATCGTAAGAATAATCATGGGTGCAGTCCTTTAATGATATACGCATACGCTGGCGTGGCATGGATGGCGATAGAGCGGTCGCCCTCAGGCGTTTGCGCGATGGTAACGGTTACCCGCTCTGCCGGCAAAACGTCATGCACCACATCAGCCCACTCCACAAGCGTTACAGCCTTCGGGTCGCCAGCCACTTCTGCTAATTCATCTGCCATGATGCCAGCCTCCTGCAATCGATAAAAATCGAAGTGATGTACATCAAAATCCGGGGTGCGATATAACTTGCTGATGGTGAACGTGGGGCTTGCAACACGGTCATTGCTGCCCGCACCGCGAGCAATACCACGCGCAAGGGTAGTTTTGCCGCCGCCAAGATCACTTACCAGCTCTACGGTCTCACCGCCGTGCAGCAGCTTGCCGATGCGCTCGCCGAGCTGCTCGGTTGCTTCTGAACTGGTGGATTTTGTTCGCCAGATCGTGTCGGTACTCATATGCCCCGTATAGTAGCGCGAAAATACCGACAGCCGCAAGCACTCCTGTATGTATAGGATTACGAACCGAGGTGGCCACCGTTGAAAGCTCCGCCTTCTTAGTGGTCGCTTTCTTGGCCGTCGTCTTTTTAGCTTTAGGCACAGTTGTTTTAGCCGCTTTGGTTGATGCCACCTTCACTGCAGCAGCCTTCTTAGTGGTCGCCTTTGCGGTTGTGACAGTCGCTTTTGGGGCAGATACCGGCGCCAACACAACGTTAGCGGCTCCCGGCGTAGGCTGTGCTGTCCATTGCCATCCAGTTGCACTAGCTGCCCATGCCTGGCCGTCAGGAGCATTAGCATAAGCATCTGCCTGCATCGCTACGCTGCCATCGGGCCGTAGCAGACGCACCACACCGGCAGTATTTGGCAGGCTTAAAGCTGTTTGCTGCGAGCTAAAGGCATGATATCCGTGCGGCTCTAATACGGTGCCGCCGGGAATACTATACCGCCGCATAGTAGCGCCTCCGGCTTCCAGAGCATAACCAGACAGATCATAGGATGTATCATTCGGATTATATACTTCTATAAATTCGTCATCGGCGTCGGTTTGCGGTGCCGCCGGATTAGGCAGCAATTCGGTAATAGAAGGTTCTGTTATGGACGCATCCTGCTGTACATCACCGCCCGGTGCGCCGCCGTCACTACTGTCTTCACCATCGCCGGTACCGGCTCCGTCAGTTCCTCCTCCCGCGGGGATCGGCAAAGGATCTGACGGTTCAGTGGGTCCGGTACCGGGCGACGGTGCAGATTGATCAGGATCACAACTGTCGGTGATCGGGTCTAGGGGAAGTAGTGTAAAGGCGGAGGCTCGGAGACTGACAGGTAAGAGAGGCATGCGGGGTGTCGGCGCCAGGAGAACGAAATCTTGCGTATCGTCATCAGTATCCGCATATGTGCCGCTCACAGCATCAAACACCCGCTGCAGGCTATTATTGGAAGGTACGCCCGACTTTGAAGTCAGACCAAACGATGCCCGACCGGTAATAGAAGGAAATGTATACGTACCGTTCGTAAGAGAGCTCCACTCAACGGTGTCCGCCACCGTCTCGGCCGGGCCGCATGTGCCATCTGCCAGAATACTGTTAGTAGTGTATGTGAGACGTACGTGGCCAGCACTTGCCGCCAGACCGGCGCTAAAGATGGCGTCAGCCAATAGGGGCAGGTAGTGTACGGTTGCTCCATTAAGACTATACGTACTACCAATAAGATACGAAGCGCCAGGCTCTAATATCCCACTCAGCACCGCCGTCCGGTACGGAGCCCAGTCTTTGGCGGAAGCACTGGCAGTTACCAATTGCCAGTGGTTGGCGTTGAGATCGATCGGTTTATCCGAGACATTTATTATTTCGATAAACTCTTCCGAGGCACTATCCGGGCTGCCGGGCTGCACTTCGGCAATAATCACTGGCGATTCCGGCAAGGCATGCGCTGCCACCGGAATGGCGATTGAAGCTACAAAATATACGAGGCTGGCACCGGCTGCGTATAGTGAATATTTTTTCATAACCCGGAGTGTAAGCAGGGTTCGTTGTAGATTACAACTACTTTTTAGGTTTCTGTGAGCGAGGTATAATACAGAGTATGTTGCAGTTAAGCGGTATGTTTATAAACCGGCCGGTCCTCAGTTTACGGATCGGCAAACAAGTCGCCGTCACAGGCGCCCCGCTTATTAACCCCAACAATTTAAAAATTGAAGGGTTTTATTGCCAAGAAGATAAAAGCCGTAGGCACCTTATTCTCCTCAGCCAGGACGTACGCGACATCATGCCCCAAGGTCTGGTGATTAATGACCCTGTCTCTTATACACATCTGACGCTGCCGACGATAAGGCTCGTGTAGATCTCGGTG
>JARIHB010000102.1 GCA_029288515.1 Candidatus Saccharimonadota bacterium
TTCAAACGCAGACCTTTGCAGGCGTAGCATGGCTTTTCCTGCATAAAGCGCTCGATATCGGTGCGCATAAAGTCGCTTTCCGTTTCTTTGTGACGGCGTTCGAGATTTGGGATGACACCCTCATAGGTCGTTTGAAAGCTGCGTCCCATGCCCAACGATACTTTGTATGTCTCGTTACCGGTGCCGTACAGAATTTTATCCAGCTGGTCTTTCGTTAATTCGCTGGTAGGGATATGTAAGCTGAAGTTATAGCGGTCAGCCACAGCCTGCATTTTCTTCATATACCAGGCATCGGTATTTACCCGGTTAAAGGGGCGGATCGCGCCTTCGGCAATTGTCAGGCGGCCGTTGGGGATCACCAGCTCCGGGTCAACTTCCAAGCGGGAACCTAAGCCGGTACATACCGGGCAGGCACCATGCGGGCTGTTGAAGCTGAAAGTACGCGGTTCCAACTCCGGGATCGCTACGTCTGGGTGGTCGATACAGGCGTACATCAGGCTGTATTGGAACTCTTCACTTTTATCGGCGTCAACCACACGCATACGCCCTTCGGCAGCCTCAAGTGCCTGCTCTACCGACTGTGCCAGGCGGGAACGGCTTTCTTCGTTGTTCACCAGACGGTCAATAACTACTTCAATGGTGTGCTTGTGGCTTTTATCAAGCGCCGGAAATTCATCAAGTGCGTATACCACGCCGTCAACACGGGCACGGGCGTAGCCGGCGCGCATATATTGTTCGGGGATGTGCTCAAATGCCCCTTTTTTATCAGTGACTACCGGCGCAAGAATCATCAGACGCGACCCCTCAGGTACATGCGCCACCTGGTCAACAATATTCTGAGTCGTCTGCCGGGTGACCGGCTTGCCGCAAATTGGACAGTGCGGAACACCGATGCGTGCAAACAATAGGCGCAGGTAATCATATATTTCCGTTACGGTTGCCACAGTGGAACGGGGGTTACGGCTGGTTGACTTTTGGTCGATAGAGATGGCTGGCGACAGCCCGTCAATTTGGTCGACGTCAGGCTTTTCCATCAGCCCCAAACACTGCCGGGCATACGAACTGAGCGATTCCACATACCGGCGCTGCCCTTCGGCATAAATCGTATCAAAAGCCAACGACGACTTACCAGAACCGGATAAGCCGGTTACGACAACCAGCTTATTGCGCGGCATCTCCACATCAATATTTTTGAGGTTATGCTCACGCGCTCCCTTAACGACAATTTTCTCACTCATAAACAGAATGATTATACAGAAAATCTCAGTTTCACGCCACTAAGTAGTTTATGGAAAACGTTCACTTACGCTGGAAAAATCCAGCTGGCGTCAGTACTATAAGAGAGTATGGAGCGTGTCAAACATCATTGGAAACGAGTGCCGTCCCCGGTTCGGAAGCCAATTATTCTCGTTGCCGGCGTAAGC
The DNA here is from genome assembly GCA_029288515.1 of Candidatus Saccharimonadota bacterium. Taxonomy (GTDB): domain Bacteria; phylum Patescibacteriota; class Saccharimonadia; order Saccharimonadales; family UBA4665; genus PMNU01. Next base: position 1,425 of record JARIHB010000102.1, read on the forward strand.
GTAACGCTCGCCGGTATCGCCATGTTGGTGCTGCCCGGGCCCGGTATAGTGGTTATTTTTTTGGGTCTAGCACTCTTGGCCACCGAATTCGCGTTAGCCGCACGCGTACGGGATTGGTCTATCCATAAAGTAAAAAGCGGCATCGACCAGGTTAAGCGTAAGCAATAATAAAATATTATTGACCTTATAGCAATTACATGTAAAATACAAATTAACGTATTTTAGTAGTTGTCGAGGGGTCGATGTACGAGCTTATCTTCCTGGGCATTATCCCGGGCACAGACATTCAAGTTACCTTTTCAGTTTGGCTATGCGCAGCCGGGCTGCTGGTGGCTGGTATCGCCACATACCACCGCCGTCATGCGCGCACGCGCACGATCAAATGGCCGCCCATGCATCACAAATTCTATGCCGTCGGCCGCCGCCAGGTCGCTCGCGGCTAGCCCTCAAAATCACCAGGAGCTTCCGGCTCGGCTGGTTCCGGCATGATACTTTCGGCATAGAGCTGCAATTCCTGCAGCAGGTACTCCTGGTTGCTGGTAAGCCCACCTTTAGCGACAACATCCTGCAGCCGCGTGAGATACTTAGCAAGTTTACTGTTTTTTCCGCCGCTCAGCAGCCGCTGGGCCCGGAACTGTTCCCACACATCCCGCTCCTCACTGCTTAGCAGTTTGGGATAATTACGCGCTTTGTACAGGGGCAGCAATGCCTCCAGGCGGCGGTCTTTAAATTTCAAACCGAGATTACCCAGCTCAGCCGGGTCAGCGGCGCGTACAACGCTCATCAGATTTTTATCTTCAGAGCTAAAAAAGCCGTCGTATATACAACTGTCAACGTCCGTATCCCGGTTAACCAGGTTGTTAGGTTGCTTTTCGTCCAACAGCTCCGCCGCAGTGCATAGTTTACTTGTTAAGTCTTTTGCATTCTTTATGATATTCCAGTGTTCCTGAATTTTTGTAAGATCCAATTGTAGTCGCTCGCGGCTGGAGCCGTCCAGCACACCCAACGGCGCTACCGCCGGGCAACGGTTATATTGCAGGCGCTTTACCGGCAACCGGGGATCATTGTCGGCGCGGTCTTTTTTCCAGCGCCAGGCGTCAGCCAGCTCCTGCGCCGTTTTGTTAATCCAGTCCCGCGGATCGTAGCGCAAGTCGTACACCAGCGCGCAGCCATTGCGGTCAGGCTGCGGGCAAATCTGCACCACCACCGTTGTTTTCTGGAATGCGGAAGCGTACGCGCCACTGGTGTACACAAACGGCTCATTCTTATCAACCAGTTCAGCCACTTTTCGTTTGTCGCGCATGGTAAACAAATAATCGAACAGCTTGGTTTGCTTGTTGCGTATAAGACGGGCAACATTAATGGTGGCATCAACATCACTGAGAGCATCATGGGCATGCTCGTGCTCCAGTCCGTTCAGGGCGGTGAGCAATTCCAAACGGTTGGTAGGGTTTCCTTGCGCGTCAAACGGCCACTGGATAAGATCCGGTCTGAGAGCCCGCGTCATGCGCACCACATCCAGCATATCCCACCGCGACCGGCCGTCCTGCCACTGCCATTCGTATGGATCGTAAAAGTTACGGTAATGCAGGCAACGCATAAACTCATCGTCAAAACGCACTGTATTAAAGCCAAGGAACACTGTGCCGGGCGTTGCGACATCCTCGTTGAATAGTCGCAGAAATTCCGCTTCGGTCATGCCCTCCAGAATGGTTTGCTGTGGAGTGATACCGGTAAGCAAGACGGCGTCAACGTCGGGCAGGCATTCGTTGGTAAGCGTTATGAGGACGTTAACCGGATCGCCAACCGGATTGAGGTCCACATCGGTGCGCTGGCCAGCGAACTGCATAATGCGCTGCTCTCTGGGGTTAAACCCGCTGGTTTCCAAATCGTAAAAGAAAAAACTGGCAGCCATATGTAGCTACCAGTGTAACAGATATTCGTCAACGTTTTGCAAGCAACAAGGCTATGCTGCTCAATACGGCATTTCGTTTTTGCCGATACGAATGGTGTCGCCCGGGTTTATGCCCATGCGTACCAATTCGTGCAAAATACCCTGTTTGTGCATAATGTCGCGCAGGCGTTCTACACCGTCAGGGCTATTGAAGTCCGTGCGCACAGCAAACCGTTCGATTTTTGGACCGTGTACCACGTATTCGTCTTCTTCTTTGACAACCGTCCAGGCGTCGCCCCGCTCATCAAGCGTCAGCACTGGCACAGCCGGCGCTTCAACCGCTGCCTCGGCGGCGCGTTCATGCGCTCGAACGGCTTCAACCTGGGTACGCACAGCTCGCAGCAGTTCCGGCACACCCTGCTTTGTTTGAGCGCTGATAGCCGTCAGATTCGTGCCCTTTGGCACGACTTTCTTCAACGCCTCCAGCTGGTGTTTTATGATGTCGGCATCCAGACCTTCAATTTTAGTCAGTGCTACTAATTGCGGGCGTGCCGACAGATCAACCTTATATGCCTGTAACTCTTCCTGAATGGTCCGGTAGGCAGCAGCAACATCGTCATGGTATGCGTCAATCAGGTGTACTAGCACAGCAGTACGTTCTACGTGCCGCAAAAAATCGTCACCAAGGCCCTTACCTTGGGCAGCGCCTTCTATAAGGCCGGGAATATCAGCAAACAGCAGGCTGGCTTCGTTGTCTATGTCCACCACTCCCAGGTTCGGCACAATGGTGGTAAACGGGTAATTGGCAATTTCCGGCTTAGCGTTGCTAATAACGCTCAGTAACGTAGATTTGCCGGCATTCGGCAATCCCACCAAGCCTACGTCGGCGATCATCTTAAGCTCCAACTGTACTGCCAATTCTTCGCCGGGCTCCCCTTTTTCCGCAATGCGCGGAGCCTGACGGGTAGAGCTTACGAAGTGCGCGTTGCCAAAACCGCCGCGGCCACCTTGTGCAATGATAGCCCGGGCCCCATCTTCCGGCAAGTCGGCAATGATAATACCCTGCTCATCGGCTGCCTGCGTGCCCACCGGCACCTGCACCAGCAGGTCTTTGCCGTTCTTGCCATGCTTGCGGCTTTTGCCGCCCGCCTGGCCCGGTTCGGCAAGCAGTTCTTTTTGGAACCGGAAGCTGGCTAGCGTATTCTGGTTGCGGCTGGCAACAAGCACTATATCGCCGCCTTTACCGCCGTCGCCGCCATCCGGGCCGCCCTTATCGACAAATTTTTCGTGCCGAAAGCTCAGCGCGCCGTTGCCGCCGCCGCCTGCCTTTACCGCTACTGTTGCTTTGTCGATAAAATTCATATCACTTAGTATAAAACAGATGTGCCAATACTAGTAAATGAATGTATACGTACTGGTAAGGTCGGCTGTGATGGGCTTCCAGTCGATAACGCCCCATCCACCGGTTGGCGTGGAGTCGGTCATTGAGCGCTGGCCGTATGAGTTCATCTCAGAAATCCAAAAGCTACCATCGGCATTCACCGACTCAACGACAGCGACATGGCCCGGGGCGCGAGCGTGTTTCATGGCTACGGCGCCTACCTGCGGCGTGGGGCCAGTAGGAATACCAAAGCTCGCAGCTAATGCCGCCCAGGTATTAGCATTCCCCAGGTTGGACGGCAACGGACGGCCCATATCGGCACGGCGTTTAGCTGCGTACCAGGTACAGAAACCGTAGTCGTAGCCGGTGTATGAACCATACGCGGCCGAACCGCCGAAGGCACCAATATTATAGACAGTAGCCACTGCAGCCGGGGCGGCTGGCTGCTGCCCGTTTGGAATCAGAATCTGCATACCTGACTTCAAGCCAGACAGTTCGATGTCGTTTACAGCGATCAACTGTTCCTTGTTAGCACGGTATTTGTTTGCCAGACTATCCACCGTATCATCATGCTGCACCGTATACACAATACCGTTAACCGGCGGAATGACCAGCTTGGTGCCGGCGCTCACCGTGTTACTGCGCAGATTGTTAGACCACATAATGCTATCGGATGTCACGCTGAACTTAGCGGCAATACTAGCAACCGTATCGCCATTTACTGCCACGTATGTTTTGATATCCTTGTTACTCGCAAATGTCGTAGCCACCGTTTGCGGCTTCGCAACCACCGTAGAGTCAGCCGGGGCGACCGCTAATTCAGCCTTAACACTCTGTGCCTGGTTGACCACACCTGAAGTTTCGGGCAGGTTTACCAGCTTGGCAGCGTTGACGGCAATGTCTGCCGAAGACAGCTGATCAAGTGGCTCACCAAGCGTATCGTCAGCACTGGGTGCGCCCACGCTTGCTTTCAAGACATGGTCAGCCTGCGTGCCATGCATGGCAAACACGCCAATCGCAAGCAATAACAGTAGGTTGAGTATGACGATACCGGAACGAACCACACGTCGGCTGGCGACGAAACGTATAAAACGCTTACGGAACCGCTGCCAAACTGCAGCTTGGCGGCCCTCGTGTAGTTGTTCTGCTACCGTATGAATAGCGTTACTAATAGTCAATTCTCCAAAAAAGTAGTCCTTATAGATAACTCTTAACAGAGGTATCCCAAGTAACTACACCCTCTAGTATACCATATTTTAGCTCTGCAACCCACTAACTACCGGCTGCACAGCGCATGACAGTATTGCTTGGCAGCGGCCTCGTGCTCCTCGAAGGTGTGAGTAAAGTGCGTTACGCCATCATCACCGGCTACGAAATACAGATAATCGGTAGCTGCCGGGTGTGCCACGGCCTGTAGCGAACTGTCGCTGACGTTGCTGATAGGCGTGGGCGGCAGCCCCTTATGTATAAGCGTATTGTACGGCGAATCGTACGTCAGCGAACCGGCCTTGCCTGCCAAAAGGGAACCGTATAATGCCGTTACATCTGATCCGAGCGCCATATCGCTGTGTAGGCGCTTTAAGAACACCTGGGCCGCCATGGCACGGTCGGTGGGATGGGACACTTCTTGCTCAACAATCGAAGCTAGCACTAACGCCTCATAAGTGCTGAGGCCTTGCTGTGCAAAGGCCGCCCGCAGATCAGGCGTTAGTCTGGCGTCCATCTCCTCCAAGGCCGCGCTGATAATCTGCTGAGGTGTTGTGGTGCCTGTCTTTTGGTAAGAATCAGGATAAATGTAGCCTTCCAGATTAGCGCCCGATGGCTTGTCGACTAATACCCGGCTGCCCGGATAGCTAGACGGGTCCAACGCTGCTTCCACGTCTGCTTGGCTGAAGCCGTAGTTACGCAGCGTGCTCTTGATTTGATCCAAACGCTGCCCCGGAAGAATAGTCACTAGATCGGTAGCCACCTTGCCATGCGTGAGCTGTGAAACAATCTCCGGCACGCTCTGGCTTTGTTCGAACGAATAGGTACCCGCCTCCAGTTCATCGCGTACTTCCTTGCTGCTGACATACAGGCGAAATGCCCACGTGCTTCGGATCAAGCCGGCCTGCCGTAACTGGGCAGCAATCTGGTCCACAGTCGCGCCTTTCTTGATAGTAATCAGCTGAGCTTTCTGGCTTGTGTCGCTCACCGGCTTCAGATTCTCGAAGTACATATGCCGGACGTATACAGTAGCGCCGACCAGTAGTATCAGCAGTACCAAAAAAATAATAAGCAGGCGCTTATTAAAACGTCGCCTCGGCTTGGATTGCTGTGATGTATATTTCATGCATCCTCCCCCTCTTTTGGGTGATCACGAAGGAAGTCTTCAAGGATGTAGGTTGCGCTTAAAGCGTCAATATCGCCTTTAGTATATGGCTTGCCGCGAGCTTCCAATTCGGCCTCAGCCTTGCGGGATGTAAGTGCCTCGTCCTGCCAATGCACAGGCACTGTAAGTACATTGTGCAGCCCGGCAACAAATTCTTCAACTGCCCGAGTCTGATTTGTAGGCTCGCCGTTCAGATTACGCGGCAAACCCACTACTAAGGCAGTAATACCTTCGTCGTGTATAATACGGGCCAGCTCGGACGGTGTGTCTTCCGACCGTTCCAGCGTGGTGAGCGGGCTGGCGATGCGGGCGATGTCATTCGCTTTTGCAACGCCAATGCGCCGCTCACCTACGTCCAATGCCAGGTACATATTAGGGATTGCTTGTTGCATCAGAACTATCAGCCTTGACGGTCTTTTGCGGTTTTTCAATAGTTACCGTAATCTTACTCGTCTTCGACGGTACGGCGCTTACCCAGAAAGGGCTATATTTTACGGTGACGTCTGTTACGCCCGGGTTCTGTTTGATGAGCGTTTCTGCGGCATTGGCCTTCTTGCCAGCCACCTGCTTTTTAATGTCTTCGGAATTGAGCTCCGGTCCCGCTATGGCGGCAACCTGCATCGTAAGTACCGCGCCGTCAGACGGCTGGCTTTGCACGCCGAACACCACATCGCCCAGCCCGTAGTCGAGGATTTTCTGTTTCTTGGTATCAATTTCGCCGCTTACATCGTCAGCGATAATCTTCTTTAGATCTTCCTGCTTGGCGCCCAGCATCGTGTATGTCAACGTTTGCGTGACGCTTACGTTGTCGGCTTTATCGCCGGCGTTAGCGCTGGTTTTGGTTTGCGGCTGGCCAGTATTGAAGGTAGCTTCTACCGGCATGTATCCCAGGTTCGTCAGATCGGTCTTCAGCTGTGTTTTGCTTGCAGTAGCATCCTGCGAACTGATCTTTTGAGTTGCACTGTCAATGTCCGCCTGCGTAACGATCTTAATAATGTCATCCGTACCGCCGTCTGTCGCGTCGCTTGATGAAGCAGTTACACCGGTGTGCCCGGCAACCGTAAACGAACCAGCGGCAATATTATATTTGGCTCCGGCATTTTGAGCCTCAATTGAGATGCTTCCGGATTTAAAACTACACTTACCGCCGGATATCGTCGGCCCGAAGTCAGCTGCCTCCTGAGTGATAAAGACGACGCCCCCAGAACTCACGCCAGTGCCTGCGGGAATAGTGTCGGGCACATCAGCACTACAGGCGCCTGCCGACATAACCACCGAGCCGGTAGCCTTTTCGCCGTTATTCTGCTGGCCAGTAGCGGCTACTTGTTCGGTGACAGTCTTCTGGACCTGCTGCTGTTTGGCGGGCACAATGCCCTCTTTAACATTAAGCGTAGTGGCGTCACCGGTCTTAAGCGTGACTATCGTGCTGCTGGTAATAGATTGACTGTCGGTTTGGATAGAAATAGTTGCTTTTGGCATGATGGCAAACGCCACATACGCCAGTACGGCCAACAATACTATTCCCACACCGGCCAACACCAGCACCAGACGGAACTTGTTAAAGTTCGGTACCGCCAGTTTCTTATCATGCGGTTTTTGCGGACCGGCAGCCGAGGCGCCGGGTATATTGTCTTTACCATCATCATCGTTATCAAGCTCAATAGTGTCATCCATAGCTGCGCTGCCAGCCAGTTCGCCCACGGTCCGGCTGCGGTCCAACGGAGACTCTGGTGCTGCGCGATTTGACACTGCCGCACTTGCCGGTGCAGCCGCCGGCGATACGGTGTCGTCATCCTCAAGTACATCTTCGGGGCCGCTGTCGGCCCGCTCAGGACCTTCCGGTATCTCCGGCTTACTTTGGAGCGTCTTGGCTACATATATGCCAACATTGCCAGCTAAGGGCATTAGACCCGGCTCGGACGTAATAAGTACCAGGTTCTTTTTTGATTCGTCGGCGCTGCGCTTCAAGAGCTTCATATTGACAATGCTTTGCAGCATAGAGGCCCGCTTTGGTAACACCAGCGCTACAATCTTGCTGTGGCTGCCGCGCACTTTATCTATAATGCCGGTAATTTCGTCATCAACATCAATGTAAATAGTATCTTTACCGGTTGCTTTTTCGCTCATACGCGTAAGGCCTTGTCTAGTTTATTGCGGAGTGAACCGCCCGTGTCGGGCGTAGTGGAAAATTGCATAGTATCCAAACCAACGCGCAGCAGACCCATGGCGGTAATAAATGTATGGTCTGTTACATCGCCGGTTTTATCGACAATCCCCACCACCTGATCCGGATTAATATGCTGGACGCTTGGCTTACGGGTAAACGGCAGCTCGCTGTACCAGTTTGTACTTTCCAATCTATCCATCAATAGGTCAAGGCTTGAACCGCCGCCGCACAATAGCAGCCGGTGTGGCAGGTTATCAAGCTTCTCAAATTCACCCAGCGCCAATTCAACGCCACTCATCCATACATCCAGTGTTTTAGTAAGCGCGCCTTCCACAGCGGTCGCGCGGTTGGCCGGCACCTTGCCGGCACCCAATCCAACCTTTAGGGATTCAGCCTGATTAAATTCCACGCCCAGCTCACGCTCGATGCTCCGTGTATACGCCCGCCCGCCGATGCCGAACATCTTGGTACCCTGCACACCGCCGTCAGTAATAACTGCTATGTCGGTCGTGCCGCCGCCAACGTCCATCAGCACGGCATTCATGCTGGCGGAAGTGTCGTCACCTATCACCGAACGGGCTACAGCAAACGGTTCAGCTGCTACAGCTAGCAGGTCAAGATCCAATTGCTGTGCCGTGCGCTCCAGCGCACCAATATGCACCAACGGCGCAAAAGCCGTATATAACTGCACGACTACTTCTTTACCTTGGAAACCAATCGGACTGGTTACTTTATATCCGTCAATTTCGATGCCTACTAACGCGCTGTTTACTAAACGCACATCAACTTCCTTGCCGCCTAGTTCCCATGCCAATTGCTTCTTGGCCTTGGCTTCGGCGCGGGCCTGCACCAGTTTAATGATACGTTCCATCTCAACTAGATCAAGTGTCTTGTCGGCACTCTTGCGGGTAACGCGCACGGTGGTAGTTGTGCCCTTCACCAGCTCGCCGGCAATCCCGATAACCGCCGTGCGCACGCTGATGCCAGCCTGTTCTTCGGCCTGAGCTAACGCTTTGTCACAGTTCTCTACGACACCAGCTATATCAGCAATGGCACCGGCCTGCATATCGCTTAACCCCTGCCGGCTCCGCCCCACACCTACAACAGACAAACCATCGCCTTCCACTTTGCCAATCAGTGCCTTTACAAACTCCGTGCCAATGTCTAGCGCCACCACATACTGGTCTTCAGCATCGGCGCTGTTTTTCTGAACCATCTTGGCGTTCACTTCAGTAGCCTTGTCGGCCATCTTGTTGGCCAGGCCGCGTACGGAGTTTTTTAGATTATCAAGCATAATCGCATTTATTATAGCATACACTTTAGCTACGCTGATCTGTTGCAAAACTTACAAAACCTGTCATTATACATACTGTTAGACGCACCTGGTGTGTCATTATAGACTGATATTGCTATGCCTAGTTTTGATACTCCGCCCGACGACCCCTTATACAGAGCAATGGCCATATTCGCTGCTGACACACCACCCCTGCAAATGCCGGCTGAACCTGATGCAAACGGCCTTTTGCCAACCCATCACAGCGCTGCTGTGGCCGAATATATGGACGGGGCTTTTACTACCGTTGACGGAATATGCATCGAAACAACAAATGACTTCTTCCGCACATATCACTACAACGTGGCAGCATTGGGCGGTATTATCGCGCCCGCCATTATGGAACAACGCCAAACCCCGGGGCCGTTCCGTATATACGAAGCTGCTTGCAGCAAGGCTAAAGATACGTGGTCTATGGCGGCAGCCCTGGCGCTGCACGATGTCGATTTCAGGGTTGATGCCGTCGACGCCAACCCTGTCGTGCTTGAACAGGCACAGCGGCCGTACAAAACCACCATGCGTCAGTTGGAGGATAATCTGCCGTACTGGGGGCTGCCGCGTGAGGCGTTAGACTTCTTTCAACGAGTTGACGCGCACCATATCCAGCCCATACAACAGCTGCGCGATCGCGTAACGTTCAAGCTCATGGACATACGTCATCAGGCGCCAGGTAGTGGTTATGACGCTGCGGTAATAAACAACGTACTGTGCCACTACGCAAAGCCGGAACGTGTACACATGGCTGATCAGATTGTGCGTACCGTTACCGACAGCTTGCGGCCTGAGGGCTTTTTTACCTTCAGCGACCCGCTCATTCAGTATAAAGGAATGGATGACGGGTACTTTGCGAGGCATGGATTGCTACGAGCTACCGACCTTTACGATACCCGCGAGTGGAACGACCATGTGGCCGCCTTCTTCGGTCGGAATGTTACGCCTTTGCCATGGCGGCGAGGCGTGTGGGATACACTATTCGCTAAGCAAGCACAGCCTTAATACGACGGATACCAGCCGAGCTGGCCTCTTCCTTGATAATCTTAAACTTCTTGCCATCTTCCGTCAGCTGCAGCGTATGGTCCACGTGCGGGCCGCCGCAGATTTCAAAGCTGAAAGGTTTGTCGGCGCCGTCGGCGATCATCTTGTATACTTTGACGGTCTCGCCGTAGCGGTCGCCAAACTGGCCTAAGGCGCCCATTTCTTCGCGGGCAACCTTGGTCGGGTATTCAGCCCAGCTCACCTTTAGGTCCTTGCCGATCTGTTCGTTGACGATATCTTCGACTTGCTTGATCTGCTCCGCTGTTACCTTTTCAGGGTGGCTGAAGTCGAAACGCAGGCGCTCTTCAGTAATGTTCGAGCCGTTCTGTACGACGTGGTCGCCTAGTACCTGGCGCAGCGCCTGGTACATAAGGTGCGTAGCGGTGTGATACTTCTTGTGGATCAGCTGCTGGCCGCCCAGGCCGCCCTTGAAGGTCCCCTTGCTGGCAGTTTGGCTGCGCTCGCGCTGCTCTTTCATTCGTGCATTAAAATCGTCTTGCCATTTATCGTCAAGTTGTATATCTCGCTTAAATGCCTCCTCGACGCTTAATTCGACGGGGAATCCGTACGTATCATAGAGAGTAAAGATAGTGTCGCCATTTAACCCGAACTTACTCGTCCAAACCTCAAATTCTCGTAGCCCTTTGCGGAGTGTTTGGCGGAAGGCTTTTTCTTCTCTAACTAACGTGGAGATAACCTCATCACGGCGCGCTGCGACTTCCGGCATATCGGTCTCATACATACCGGTAATAACCGGCACCAGGTCGGGCATAAAGTTTTGCTCGACCCCCAGGTCGAAGGCAAAGCGTACGGCACGGCGCACCAGGCGGCGCATCACATAGCCCTGCTCTTTATTGCTCGGCTTAACGCCATCTACGGCCAGAAACGTAGCAGCCCGCAGGTGGTCAGCGATTACGCGCATAGCATTAGTGTGGCTATCATACGTTTTACCAGATATCTTCTCCAGCTTTTCGATAATCGGCCACATCAGACTGATCTTAAATACGTCCGGGTCGTCGAGGGCGGCAGCAGCGATGCGCTCCAGGCCGGAACCGTGGTCGATGTTCGGCTTTTCTAGGGGTACGAACTTTCCTTCCGCTTCTTTACGGTAGGCCATAAATACATTGTTGCCGATCTCCATAAAGCGGCCGCAGTCGCAGTTCGGGTGGCAGTGCTCGCCGTATTCGGGGTTGTGCGGAGTGCCGAAGTCGTAGAACATTTCGCTGTCCGGGCCGCAGGGGTCGCCTACCGGCGTGTTTTCAGGCTTGCCGTTACGGCTCCACCAGTTCTTGCTGCCGTCGTAATAGAAAATGCGTTCGCCGTCGTTGATGCCGCGCTTGTAGCCGTCTTCTTCGGTGCCGATGTCGGCGATACCATTGCTCAGGTTCTTTTCGGCAAACAGCTTGGCCCACATCTCGGCGGCTTCGGTGTCTTTAGGAATATTATATTCCGGCGCACCAATAAAACAGGTGACGTACAGCTTGGACGGGTCCAGGCCGACAACATCGGTCAGGAATTCCCACATCCACTTCACCTGTTCTTCCTTAAAGTAGTCGCCCAGGCTCCAGTTGCCGAGCATTTCGAAAAACGTAGTGTGGCGGTTGTCGCCTACCTCTTCGATGTCTTGGGCACGCAAACAGGTCTGGCTATCGACAATGCGCACGCCTTCCGGGTGAGTTTCGCCCAGCAGGTACGGAATCATCGGCTGCATACCCGAACCGGTAAACAGCGTGGTGGGGTCATTATATGGCACCAGCAAAGCCCGCGGAATAGCCTTGTGGCCACGGTTTTTGAAGAAATCTAAATAAGCGTTACGGATATCTTGAGCGTTCATAATTACTCCTTATTATAACAGACAAGAAGGCTGGCTGGCGCATGCACACCTTTATGTAAGGTTACAGTATTGTTAGAAGTCAGGTTCGATGGCGCCGGCGTTAAGCGCTGCATCAACGGACGTCTGCTTAAACGTGGCTTCCGGCTTGCTGTCGCATAGGGCCGAACCAACTGTTGTCACGTTTTCCACTACAATTGTATACGCACCGGGGCCTGTACGCATAAGAGCGGCTGTTCCTTCAAGCTGGTCGGGAGCAAGGGGCAGGCTCCATTCAGTAGCATCGGCAGGCTCCTCCGGCCCGTGGAAGCCGATGCGAGTTCCTAGGTAATCGTCTTGCTTCGGCGGCATTACCGTTACCAATACACCCGTAGTCCACATATCGGGATCATCGCTCTCCGCTGTCGGATCGCCTGCAAATGTACGTGCCACATCCGGCGAGTAACATACGTCCGCGACTGTTTCAGGCAGCGGTCCTACAGAAGCCGTCCACGGCGCTGCCGCAGGCTCCTCACCTGCATCTTCACCGTTCTGACGATCATACGCATACCACACCACCGCTCCGCTGGCCAAGGCTGCGGCTACCATGCCGGCCACAATAGCTTTGGTATGACGGCCCGGCCGAGACTCGTCTATCACCGTTTGTTGCAGTTGATCTACGTCAGGAAGTGATTCAAGCGGTGTAGTATAGGGTTCTATTGGAGGCTCTAGAGGGCGTGGTTCTGTCATGAATACATACTATAGTATCTTAACTACAAAGCGTCAATTGAACATACACCCCGGCGGATAGCAGGACAAAAAAGAGGCCTGCGCGCAGCAGGCCTCTCCAAACGCGGGAAGTGCAGGTTAGCCGACTTTGGGCGTACTGTCTTCCTCGTCTTCCTCAGCGCCTTCTGCCGGAGTAGCCGCATCCGCATCAGCCGGAGGTGTAGTGCTGCTGTCACCTGGCGTTGCTGCAGGTGTTTCTGCAGCGTCGCTGGCTGGAGCTGCAGCAGAGCTGTCAGCGGCCGGGTCAGTGGCGACGCCTGCGTCAGCTGCGCCTGGCACGACGCTTTCGCCGTCCGCAGCTTCAGCTGCTGGCGCACTGTCAGCATCACTGCTGCCGCCCGCGGCATCAGTGGCAGCCGTATCAGTGCCTGCTGGTGCGCTGCTGGCCGGGTCTGCCGGCGCGGCAGCGTCAGCAGCCGGGGCGTCGGCAGCAGGGGTACTGCTGTCGGCAGCCGGTGGTTGCGGCCCGGCGTTCAAATCGGCAGGAGCCCCAGCTGCTGCCTTGTCTGCATCGTCTTTGTTTTCTTCGTCGTGATGCATAAAGTCGAAGAGGCCCATGAGCCCTCCTTTACTTAGGTTTGTGTTAGTGCTTACGCCCCCTCATTGTAACAGAGGGTTCAGCAAACTTACAAAAAATATGGTCTCATTAAATTAAACGCACGCACTAGATAACAATACCACTGCCCACCACTCGCTCGCCTTCATATATAACTGCTGACTGTCCAGGGGTAAGCGCACGCACTTCGTCGTGCAATACCACATGCCAGATACCGTCCTGGAGCTGTTTCAGGCTGGAAATAGTTAATAATTCGGCCCGATAACGGGTACGCACCATATACGTTCCCTCCTGTTTCGGCGGGTCGTTGATCCAATGGATGTCTGCCAGACGCAGCTCACTATGCCACAGGCGGCTATCCTGCAGATCGGTGGTTACATACACTTCATTCTTGTGCATATCCTTACCCACGACGTAATACGGCAGACCGCCGCCTACACCCAGGCCCTGGCGCTGCCCAATAGTGTAAAACAGCGTGCCGTCGTGCTCGCCCACGTCTCTACCGTGCTGGTCGATAATTCGGCCCGGTTCCGTCTGTACGTACTGCTGCAAAAAATCTTTAATACCCACCTTGCCCACAAAGCATATGCCCTGGCTGTCTTTCTTTTCGGCGGTCGCCAGGCCAAACTTGCGGGCCAGCTCACGTACCTGCGGTTTCTCGTATGCTCCAATCGGCATCAGGCTTTTGCGCAACGCCTCTTCAGTAACCCGGCACAAGAAGTAGGATTGGTCTTTATTGGAGTCTACGCCAGCCAACAGCTGTCCGTCTTGAATGCGGGCGTAGTGGCCGGTAGCAATCATGTCGGCGCCGTCTTGCAGGGCGGCGTGCAAAAACAGCTTAAACTTTACCTCTTGGTTGCACATAATATCCGGGTTGGGCGTGCGGCCGGCCTTGTATTCGTCAATCATGTAGCCAACGACCACATGACGGTATTCGTGCTCGAAGTCGTACATCTTGAATGGAATACCCAGCTGCGTTGCCACCCGCTTGGCGTCCTGGTAGTCCTCCTTCCAGGGGCACACCATGCCTGGCAGATCCTGACTCCAATTCTTCATATATACGCCCGCGACCTCATAACCCTGCTGTTGTAGCAGGGCAACCGTAACCGACGAATCAACACCGCCGCTCATGCCGACGAATACTTTCTTTGCCATATACTATCTATTTTAGCAAATATTACAACGTTACGCCAGGCGCTAATCCACTTGGCGGTCCAGCTTACGCCGCAACGCCAGCAATTCATACCGCCGGCCCAGCCAGAACGACAATATAATGAGCGGAATCATCAGAGCGGCCGGAATCCATAATACCTTCAAGATAACAATCACCCCGTTGTTGCCGCTAGACGACGAACCGCTCCCGGAGGCCTGACCATTCGCCTGCCCCACCAGCTGCAAATAAGCCGTCAGGCCGTTTTTATCGGTCGCTTTAATAATAACCGTGTAGATACCGGCGCTTTGGTACGTATGCTTGATATTAAAGGTGCCGGCAAATGGCTGGCTGAGCAGGTCTTGCCCTTTGCCATCGCCCCAGTCCACGCTAATAGCGTAGGGCCCGGTACCGCCGTTAATAACAATCGGCCACACAATTTCTACGCCGGGATTGGCGCCCTTACGCGCATACGGGCTGGTGAGCGTCAGCGACGGCACGCCCGTGTTCTCGAACTGGCTGTTATTATATGTAACACTTACTATATTGGAATCCGGGCTGGGCTGGTCCAGCGCATCAAACTGCCGGGCCACCAGGTCGTTACGGCCGTCCAGCAGCGTAACCTGCATGGTATAGCTGCCACCCTTACATATGGCCGACCCTACAAAGATATTGTTGGCAAATACCTTCACCAGCAGGTCAGTCTTACATAAACCGTTTACGGCAATAGGCATTTTACCAAAGCTCTGCCCGTTAGAAGGGGTTGCGATGGTGGGAGCCTGGGTAGGGGCCGGGGTTTGGACCTTGCCCTGGAGACCGGCCTGGCCATTCTGGGGGCCGGGGTCTGGGATGGCAGCATACGCCCGCCCGCCATGCGCAGCAATAAGCAGAGCCGCACACGCCATAATGGCGAGTACCCTGATGCGCAGACGCTTCATGAAACTATCCGCCTTTCCTACCGGCGGCGGCTCGCCTTACGGATGACGCGCTTGTTGTAGGACTTGATCATACGCGGCAGGACAAAGATAAGGAAAACGATAAACAGTAAACCAAGAGCAATGAGCACAATCATAAATACAGGCACAACATAGATCGTCGTTTTCCCTTCGATTAGTTGCCCCGTACTGCCATAACCGAAGTTGCCGATAAGAGTATACCTGCCAAACCCGCCTATTTTTTTCGCATCTACCTCGAATTTACGTATGCTGTCC
>JARIHB010000119.1 GCA_029288515.1 Candidatus Saccharimonadota bacterium
AATGCCCACTTCGATTACGCAGCGGCCATGCAAACGCTCATGCATGAAACCTGGGGTCACGCCCTTAAGGAACTGGCGGCCGGGCGGCCGGGCGCGGCTGTTGATTTTGCCGGTTTTGCAATGTTTACACCCGACGGTACTGAGTCTCATGTAGCCCCGGATCTGGCTGAATCATTCGTTACATACGCAGCAGCAAACGCAGTTAGCGTTGTAGACAGCTTGCGCACTTTCGAAGAGGCTGGCGCGCCATGGGCGGCGCCACTGATTCGCGAAGTCGCCAACTTACCCAACCGCCCGATACTCACTGCTGCTGAAGCTGACGTATTTGCAGCCAGTTCGCTCACCGTAACTGCCGAGGATACTCCCTCACCGGAAGCCGTGGCCGATGCCATACAGCGACTTGCCGGCGATTACAATATGTTCAGTATTCAGGTGCCGCTTTCAGACCTCGGTAACGTACCGTCCGCAGTGCAGGCCACCGTGAACGTCGACCTTATCCCCAATGACGCTACTGTGCTGGCAACCATCAGCTATAAAAGCAACCATACGTCTCGGCAGGTACCTGTGGAAATACAGCTGGACGCCAACACCGTGGCAATCGATGTCATTGATACCGACACTCCCTTAGCCAGCGCCGACATATACCGCGCTATTGTTACAAAGGCCATACTTGCAGAAGACACTCGTAAAACCAATGAGATTGCCGCGGCTAGGCCGCGCACTCCTATGACAAAGCCTGCACGGCCTACACCCGCAACTCCATCTGAACCAGATCGGCCCGTTGTAATAGAGGCGCCGAGACAGCCGAGGGTAAAGACACGCGGAAACCCTGGTAGGGAGTATGCAAGCCCGCCATCTGCCGAAACTACTCCCGAGTCAGTTGGCGTTCGGGTGCGAGGCGCTGATATAAACGAGCTTATCAAGCATCTTGATGGAGACGCCAGTCATATAGCTCCCCAAATCGCCGGAAAGCTGGCATACCTCGCCGGGCGAGCTACACATATCGGCGAATTCGCACCTCCTGCACCGCTTGCCAGTATAAAGGGCCTTAAAGATACCGATAAAGCCAAGGTACCACTCCGCGAAGTAAAATTACGCCTGGGTAACAGCACGCAGGTACGTCTCTACTTTACGCCAAACGCTCAGAACGAACCCGTACTCCGTGGTGTATCGTTGAAACAACACGGCAGCACGGGCCTTGAGCGGGATCTAGCCAAGCTCGTAACCAACCTTGCCAGAGAACAAACACCGTCGGCTGCCAGCCAGCGCCGCAGGCGACGATAAGTAAAATCGCCCGGCGTATGGCCGGGCGATTTTTATACGAAGCAATATAGCGTTAGCTGCGGGCGAAGTGAGCGAATGCCCGGTTGGCTTCCGCCATCTTGTGCATGTCTTCCTTCTTCTTCACGGCAGTTCCCTGGTTGTTGAAAGCATCAACCAGCTCAAGTGCCAAGCGGTCAGCCATGCTCATACCTTTACGACTGCGAGCAGCCTGCACAAACCACATAGTGGTCAGGTGCTGCTGACGCTGGCCTTTTACCTCGAACGGAATCTGGTAGTTAGCACCACCAACGCGCCGGGAGCGGGTCTCCATATGCGGCTTGATATTGTTGAAGGCTTGTTCGAATACTTCGAGCGGATTCTCGATCTTCAATTTATCGGCAGCCTTTTGCATACCGGTGTATACCAGGCGTTCAGCAACCTGCTTCTTGCCGTCACGCATAACACGGTTAATAATACGCGTGAGCTGTACGTTATTATATACGCGGTCCGGAGCTACTTCACGAACAAGCGCTTTAGTCTTATGGCGTGGCATTACTTGCTCTCCTTCTTAGCACCGTACTTGGAGCGGCCCTGCTTACGGTTGTTGACACCCTGGAGGTCAAGCGCGCCGCGGACAATGTGGTAACGCACACCTGGAAGGTCCTTTACGCGGCCGCCACGGACGAGCACTACCGCGTGCTCCTGCAGGTTATGACCTTCGCCGCCAATGTAGGCCCATACTTCGTAGCCGTTTGTCAGGCGCACACGGGCAACTTTACGGAGGGCTGAGTTCGGCTTCTTCGGGGTTTTGGTAGTAACCTTCACACAGACACCGCGTTTCAGCGGTGACGCCTTTTCGTATGATTTGGTTTTGAGGTTGTTGACCACGCGCAGCATGGCCGGTGACTTACTTTTAGACGTCACCTTGGCACGCGGCTTGCGGACAAGCTGATTAATTGTTGGCATTAGTTCTCCTTAATCTTCCGCCATGGGCACGCATCGTTATAAGCCAATACTAACGTTGTGTGGTACTCCCGGCTCGAATTGATAGTAACCGGTATATTGTACCAGAAACAGGGGTACAATTTCAAGGGATAAGCGCATGTGGATTAGCCATGGCGTTTCGTGCCAGGCGGGCGGTAAGGCCGTCTAATCGTACTGCAATCTTCTCATGCTCCGAGGGCGTGTGGCCGTCACGCCAGCGCACGGCAGCAGTCAACCCCTGAGCCCCCTGTACGGCTGAGGTAGCGGTCTGTAATTCAATATTGATGTCAGGATAGCCAAACGGTACTGACGGGTCGAGCCCCATTGCTGCTTCATCTCGCGGCGTAAGCCTGCCGTCAGGCAGATACTCCGGCGGCTGCCAAAAATCTATGTTCAGTGTGGAGGTTGCGTTCGCGTAGAGTGGATTATTACCACTTACCACGTGCCGCTTCACTACCACCCGTATACTCGTCGCCCGAGCCGGGTCCGGAATGCACGCGTACGACAACTCACGTGTATTCGTATAGAACGTATGCTGTTCATGATACACTTCATCGCTCCTGGCCAGCGTATACCGAATGCCGTTATCAAACGCCAGCACGTGCAAAAAGTCATTGCTCCCCGCGAACTCCGGATATGAAGAGTACGGCTTCCTCCCCGTGCCAAAATTATCTACAACGCTCGTAAGCAATTCCTCGTACGTAACCACTGGCGGACGAGCACCGGCAATCAGACTGGTTATGTGAGTATACTCCTCGGTACTTACTGACACTCCCTGATCGTCTTCGGCGACCGCGCCAAATGATGTACTGCCCAGTTGTTCGGTAGCCGAGAGTCGCCGTGGGACTACCGGCAGAGCACGTTCGCCGGCCTCAACTCCCATTTGGTATGGGCTGTTGAGCCCATACCGGCGAATGTTGCCGGTATCATCCGCGCGATACTCATAACAACCGCCGCCTGTGCCGCCCGATGGCACAAGCATAACTTGCAGCTGTTGTTCTTCGGAATGGCGCACGTACGCTACGCCATCAGGAGTAACACATTCTAGCGCGAGCTCGTCAACATACTTGCCGTTTTTAGGGCATATGTCGACAAAGCTAGCGTGCCGCGCCATCTGTGCCTCGGTAAAGGCAGCCAGCTCTTGCGCTGGAGCGTGCAATGCTGCCGTATCAACACTTTCGAACTGTTCCACACTAAACAGCCGATCATTGCCGGGTACAGCCGCCTCGCGTTGCTGCGGCGAATTCTGTAGATGGGCAACGTCAGTCGTTGGCAAAAAGCTCGTTCCATCCAACGGCCGTAAACCATCATAAACTTGCGCCAGCTCACCGTCTACCGATTCCATGTCCATATAACCATCTTGCCTATCCTCCGCACCTTCGAACGTCATATACACCCGCGCGTCAAATTACCTTAGGTAATAATTATTCAGTATACGCAAAAATAAAAGCCCCGTGCAACAAAATACACGGGGCTTTACGGATACTACAGCCTTAGACTTCAGCAGTAACCGTTTCGGCTGACTCCTCGCTGGTCTCAGCTTCAGCATATGAGTTGCTGCGGCCAAAACCGGTGCCTACCGGGATCTTGCGACCCAGAATGACGTTTTCCTTCAGACCATGCAGCTTGTCTACACGGCCGGAGGTAGCAGCGCCGATCAAGACACGTGTCGTGTCCTGGAACGAAGCAGCACTCAAGAAGGAATCGGTGCTGAGGGAGGCCTTGATCAGACCCAATAACAGCTGGTTGTACTTGGCCGGTTCCTTGCCAGCTTTCATCAAAGCGTCGTTAGCTTCAACAACGGCCAGCTTACTTACTACGTCACCGGTTACAAACTCGCTATCACCGGCGTCTTCAACCTGCACACGGCTGAACATCTGACGCACGATGATCTCAAGGTGCTTGTCGGCGATGTTCTGGCCCTGAGCGGCAAAGATGTGCAGCACTTCATTCATGATATAGCGCTGGGTGGCTTCTACGCCCTGCAGGCGCATCAACTCTTGGAGGTTGATAGAACCGTTTGTCAGGCGCTGGCCGGCAACCACTGCATCGCCGTCCTTGACCATGACCTGCTTAAAGCCGGGGATTTCATAGCGCACAACGCTCTGGCCGGTGGGAGTGATAACCACTTCCTTTTCGGATACGTCAACCTTACCTGCCATCGGCGCGATGAGCGGTTCAGAGCCGTCGGCGTTGCTGGCAACAACGTCACCAATAGCAACGTCCTGGCCGGCGCGGACCTTAGCCACACGGTCGCCGAGCTTAAATACGATATTCTCTTTATCTTTGGCAGTAACCTGGACGATGTAGCGGTCACCGTCCTCCCAGACATTAGCCGTACCGGCGATATCAGTCAGGTAGGCCTGACCCTTCGGCGTACGGACTTCCAGAAGCTCTTCCACGCGGGACAAACCCTGGGCTGTATCGTCAGCCACTACCGCACCGGAGCGGTGCTTACTGTCAAGGGACAACTGCGTACCTGGCTCACCAATGGACTGGGCAGCAATAACCCCAATAGGATGGTGCGACGCAACCAGCAGACCAGTGGCCGGATCAATACCGTAGGACTTCTGCGGTACGCCATGCACGCTCGTAGCGCTCAAGACACTCATGATGCGCACTTCATCGATCTTTTCATCGGCTTCAATCTTTTTAGCAACTTCACCGGTGATCAAATCACCACGCTTCAGCAGACCCTTTACCGGAGCGGCTGCATAACGGCCTTCCAGACGGCTGGCATATGATACGCCAATCTCTTCAGCATCGGCGCGGCGCATAGCGAAGCCCGGGTCGAGGTCTGTGTCGTCATCAGCGTCACTGTCGGCACTGGTGATAGTAAATACATCCTGGGCAACGTCAACCAAACGACGCGTCAGATAGCCGGCGTCGGCAGTCTTCAGGGCGATGTCGATCAACGCTTTACGGGTACCGCGGGTACCGGTAAAGTACTCCAACGGGTCAAGCCCTTGAATGTAACCGGATTTAATCGGCAGCTCGATAACGTTACCGCCGGCGTCCTGGAAGACGCCCAACATGCCCACACACATCTTCATCTGAGAAATGTTACCGCGAGCACCAGAGGTAATCGCGATAGCCATCGTCGAATCTTGGCCGGCGATCTGTTGAGCGAGCAGCTCCTGCACGCGGCTGTCGATCTTCGTCCAGGTGTCAACCGTCAGACGGTGACGCTCTTCCTCGGTAATGAAACCCTCTTCGTACTGCTCGGAAATAGCGGCCGCACGGGTGTCGCCTTCCTTGATCGCCTCGTCCATGCCGGTGATGCTGGTGAAGTCACCCATACCCATAGAGATACCGGAGCGAGTGGCATACTGGAAGCCCAGGTCCTTCAGTTCGTCAGCGAGTTCGGCGGTCTTAGCCTGACCGTACAGGTTGTAGGCCATAGCCATAACTTGCTGTAGCCTCTTCTTGGTCATCGGCTCGTCCTGGAACGGGAAGTCTTCAGGAAATACTTCGTTGAATAGGATACGCCCGAGGGTAGTGGTGCGGACTTCGCCGCGGAACGGCAGGCGAACCTTGGACTGCAGCTTGATAACGTTGTGGTCGAGGGCCATCAGTGCCTCTTCAAGGTGCTGGTATGGCTTTACAGCGGCGTTAACACTCGAACGCTCATATGTCAGATAGTAGCAGCCCAGTACCATGTCCTGCTCGATGTGCAGGATTGGAGTACCGTCAGCTGGCTTCAGCAGGTTGCGGTTGGCAGCCATGATGTCGCGGGCCTCTGCTTGAGCCTCATCGCTCAAAGGCAGGTGGACGGCCATCTGGTCGCCGTCAAAGTCAGCGTTAAAGCCCTTACAGACAAGCGGGTGCAGCTGGATAGCCCGGCCTTCGATAAGCACCGGTTGGAAAGCCTGGATAGACAGGCGGTGCAGCGACGGTGCACGGTTCAAAAGCACGTACTTACCCTTAATTACTTCATCAAGCGCATCCCAGACGGCGGTTTCACCGGTTTCGATCATACGGGTAGCACTGCGAATGTTGTGAGCCTGCTCGCGGGCAATCAGCTCACCGATTACAAACGGTTTGAATAGTTCGAGGGCCATCATCTTCGGCAGACCACACTGGGTGATCTTTAGCTCCGGACCGGCAACAATAACCGAGCGGCCGGAGTAGTCAACACGCTTGCCCAAAAGGTTCTGGCGGAAGCGCCCCTGCTTGCCCTTCAGCATGTCACTGAGGGACTTCAGACGACGACGCTGGCCGGTAGCAGCCACAGCGCGGCCGGAACGGGTGCTGTTGTTGTCTACTAATGCGTCAACTGCTTCCTGCAACATACGCTGTTCGTTACGGCGGATAACCTCCGGCGCATTCAGCTCGATGAGCTTCTTCAAACGGTTGTTGCGGTTAATAACACGGCGATACAGGTCATTGAGGTCGGAGGTCGCAAAGCGGCCACCAGTCAGCTGGACCATCGGACGCAGATCTGGCGGAATCACCGGCAGCACAGTCAGACACATGCTGGCTGGCTCAATACCGGCGCGCTCCATGCTCTCTAAGAGGCGCAGCCGCTTCATCAGCTTCTTCTTACGCTGCCCCTTAGCTTCATCAGCTTCCTCGCCCAGACTTTCAATCAGGCCGGGCAGATCAATTTCATCAAGCAAGGTCTTCAGCGCCTGGCCGCCCATGCCAACTTCAATCAGACCGCGCAGATCTTCAGGCAGGGCACGATACTCGATTTCGCTGATCAAGCGCAGCTTCTCAAGGCCGTCAATCTGGGTCTTGAAGATCTCCCATTGCTTGTCGATGTCGTTTTGCTCTTTTGTTTGCATT
>JARIHB010000160.1 GCA_029288515.1 Candidatus Saccharimonadota bacterium
GAGCTGTACGCTGCAGTTGATGGCGCTATAAACGAGACGGGTGGTGCCGGCATGCAAGCTATGGGTCAGGTAATTGCTGCAGTGAAAGCGAAGACCGAAGGTCGGGCTGACGGTGGCCGTATAGCAGCCATGGTAAAGGAAAGGTTGGCAGGCAAATGATTATTCTGACGGGTGTGGCTGGTGCTGGTAAGAGTATGCAGGGCAAGATTTTAGCCGACGAACACGGATATGCCTGGATCTCAACCGGCGAGATTTTACGCGTGCTGGTAACGGGTAAGCGCCGTCAGGAGATGCTTGAGGGTAAGCTGCTGAGCGATGAGGAAATGATCAACCTTATGGATAAGGTACTGGAGCTAATCGACACCAAGCAGGAATTTGTCCTGGATGGCTTTCCGCGCACGGTACCGCAGGCCGACTGGCTGCTGGACCAAGTACATAAGGGGCGCTTCAAACTGACTGCTGTTATTCATTTGGCAGCGTCCGAAGAAGTTGTTCGTGAGCGCTTATTGGAGCGTGGTCGCCTGGATGACACAGAAGAGGCTATTGAGAAGCGTTTTAGCGAGTACCGTTCGGTAACTCTACCAATCATTGAACACTTACGCCAAGAAGGTGCTAATGTGTGTGACATTGACGCCGGCCAGCCACCGCGTGACGTACACGACAGTATACTTGAGTGCGTCGACGTATAGCAGGCAAGTGTATAATGCCTTATGATGACAACGATTAAGTCTGAGCCGGAAGTGCAGGCGCTGCGCGAAAGCGGCCGGATGTTAGCAACGGTGCTGGAGCTGATGCGCGAAAAGGCAATGCCAGGACTCACACCAAAAGACATGTCTGCATTGGCTAAAAAGGAGTTAGCCTCGCTGGGTGGCGAAGCGCCTTTTTTGGGATTTTACGGCTATCCTGACATCATCTGTATCTCGGTGAATAACCAAGTGCAGCACTCGATACCAGACAATACGCCTTTTAAAGCGGGCGACGTGGTAAATTTTGACTTTGGTGTGAAGTACCGGGGCATGATAACGGACGCCGGTATCACGATATGTATTGATAACAAAACAACCCCTGACACGGCCCGTCTGATTAAGGGCACGGAGCGGGCACTATACGACGGCTTGTCGGTAGTGAGGCATGGCTGTCGCGTGGGTGACATCTCGGCGGCTATTGAGCGTACATTGCGCAAGAATAAGCTGGGTATCGTGCGGGAGTTGGTTGGGCATGGCGTGGGCCATGAATTGCATGAAGACCCGGAGATTCCCAACTACGGCCGCGCAGGTACTGGACCGGCATTGCAATCAGGTATGACAATTGCAGTTGAGCCAATCACAACATTAGGTAACCCAGCCATTGTTGAGGCTCGTGACGGCTGGACACTGCTGACCGCCGACAATAGTTGGTCGGCGCAATTTGAACACACGGTACTGGTGACTCCAACAGGTTGTGAAGTGCTGACAAAGCTGTAGATACTTGCCGAAGAGCAAGAATAAGCGCTATACTGCACCCATATGCATGGCTCTTCCGCCACCACACCGTTTGTGGGTCTCGATATTGGTACCAGCACTGTCCGATGTGTTGTAGGTGTTAGCGATCCGAATAATCCGAGTAAATTATCTATAGTTGGGCACGGTAGCGCGCCGAACCTTGGTATGCGCAAAGGTATCGTAGTGCATATCGAGGAAGTCGCCGAAGCTATTGCTAAGGCTCTGACTGAGGCTGAGCGTCTGTCAGGTATGCGTCTGACCGGTGGGACTGTCAACGTGAACGGCAGCCATGTAAGTGGCCTGAACTCTAAAGGAGTCATCGCAATCAGTGCCGCCAACCGTGAAATTACGCAAGAAGATCGTCTGCGTGTTGAAGAGGCGGCT
Source organism: Candidatus Saccharimonadota bacterium (assembly GCA_029288515.1). Taxonomy (GTDB): domain Bacteria; phylum Patescibacteriota; class Saccharimonadia; order Saccharimonadales; family UBA4665; genus PMNU01. Next base: position 1,866 of record JARIHB010000160.1, read on the forward strand.
ACTATCGTTAACTTGCCGTCGAACCGTGAAATTATACAGGTGTTTGCCCAAAACTACCGCTTGGATGGCCAGGATAACATTAAGGATCCGGTTGGCATGCACGGCGTTCGTCTGGAGGTGGATACGCATATCGTAACCGCTGCGACGCCGAATCTGCGCAATCTGGATATGGCTCTTGATAAAGGGCAGGTGACGGTGCATAACCGTACGTTGTCCAGCCTGGCCGCCGCCGAAGCCGTATTGCAGCGCCAGCAAAAAGAGGCGGGCACGGTATTGGTTGATATTGGCGCGGGCACAACCAATTTGGTTGTTCTTGAGGACGGTGAGGTGCAACACGTCGCCGTTTTACCAGTGGGCGGCCAGCATATTACAAACGATCTTGCTATCGGACTGCGTACCGATTTGGATGTAGCTGAGGCGGTAAAGGTTCAGCATGCAGGTCTGCATCAAAAGCCGGTCAAGCGAGATATACGTGTAAAGATCCAGGGCCAGGACCACATATTTAAAGCCGAAGACATCGCTATGATCACCGAGGCACGCGTTGAAGAATTGTTTGAGATTGTAAACAAAGAGCTTGCCAAGATTCACCGGGCGCACAAGCTGCCGGGCGGCGCGGTGATTGTAGGCGGCACTGCCAAACTGCCTGGTATCGCCGAGTTTGCCAAAGAACAGCTGCAATTGGCGGCACGAGTGGGCAAACTGCAGCCGCTCAGTGGTCTGATCGATACGGTTGCCGACCCCGTGTACTCAACGGCTGTTGGTTTAATGCTGCTTGATATGTTGCTTATTCCAGAGGTAGAAGGCGCTGGCGGAAGTAAAGCCGGCGACCGAACACTACATTTCGTCGATTCGTTACTGCGCCGCTTTAAGCGTTAGACAACCGAAAACACAAAGTATTCGTTACATGCTTATGGGCTGAAGGCCTGTGCAAATTTATTGAACTCGCCGTGTGGCTACGCTATACTGCCCATATAAGTTAGGAGAGAGTGCAACATGCCACAAGTCGCACCAGCTATAGAAACATTTGCTCGCATTAAAGTAGTGGGCGTAGGCGGTGCCGGTGGTGCCGCCGTCAACCGCATGATTGCGGCGGGTGTAGATGGTGTTGAGTTTATTGTCATAAACACCGATGCCCAGGCGCTCCATCACTCTAATGCGCCGATTAAAATTCACATCGGTAAAGACGAAACACGCGGTTTGGGCGCAGGCGCTAACCCGCTTGTCGGCCAAAAAGCAGCCGAAGAGTCGATTGATGAGATCCGAAAAGCCCTGGAAGGCGCAGATATGGTATTCGTGACCATTGGTGCTGGCGGTGGTACCGGCAGCGGCGCCGGACATGTTGTGGCTCACGTTGCAAAAGAGATGGGCATTCTGGTAGTCGGCTTTGCGACCAAGCCGTTTGCCTTCGAAGGTGAGAAACGCCGCCGTAATGCCGAAATGGCCATCGACAACCTGCGCAACGCTGTTGATACGCTTATCATTATTCCAAACGACCGTCTGTTACAGACAATCGACCGTCAAACGCCGCTCCTAGAGGCCTTTAAAGTTGCTGACGATGTACTGCGCCAGGGTGTACAGGGCATTTCAGATCTCATTACTGTTCACGGACTCATCAACCTCGACTTTGCTGACGTCAAGGCGGTAATGCAGAACGCTGGCTCTGCGCTTATGGGTATCGGTCGTGCCAGTGGGGAGAATCGTGCTATTCAGGCCGCGCAGCAAGCTATTGAGTCACCCTTGCTTGAGGTGTCGATTGACGGCGCTCGTGGCATTCTGTTTAACGTCATCGGCGGTAACGATTTGTCGATGCACGAAATCAACACCGCCGCCGAAACGATTACTTCGGCCGCCGATCCCGATGCCAATATTATTTTTGGTGCCACTATCAGCCCCGAGATTGATGGTGAACTGATTATTACCGTTGTTGCCACCGGGTTTGATGCCGCATACTTTGCAAATCGTTCACAAGGCGCAATGCCTATGGACGCGCCACTCCAGAATAGCTCTGTGGCCGTTTCTGGGCCTTCTGGCAAGCCTGACGACGACCTTTCGAAAATCGATACGTCTTTGGACGACGCACGCGATGCAGCGGCTGATTTTACGTCAGACAGTATGCCGAATATTTGGGCTCTGCCCGATGACCATGACGACACCGACACTAAACCACAGCCGAAGAATGATGAGGAACCGGAAAAGAAAAAGGAGGAGGATAGTCCTGTCGAACTCGAGAAGCCGGCGGTGCACCGTCCGGTCGCCTTTACAACCGACACCGACCAAGACGACACCGATAGCGATAGTGAGCTGGAGAAACCCTCATTTTTACGCCGTCTGACAAAGCGCCACAAAGACGCCGATAGCGGTGACAAAACCGTGTAAATTATACGGCAGAAATTTCTTGCACGAGCGCTAGTTGTAGAGCTATGATTGATACCACAAGCACTATATGTAGTGATCGTACATTGAAACAATACTAAAGAGGGAGAGGCTTATGAGGTGTAGCCAATGCGATTGCAGCGACACGAAAGTAATCGAGTCACGCGACGCGGGCGACGGTCAAGCCATCCGACGGAGACGGGCATGCCCCGACTGCGGTTACCGCTTCACCACATATGAGCGCCTGGAGCGGCCGCAGCTGATCGTCATTAAGAATGATGGCAACAGGGAGCTGTTTGGACGAACAAAGCTGCTGGCTGGATTGTACCGGGCGTGCGAAAAAACGCCGGTTACCAGCGTCCAACTGGAGCGGTTAGTCGCCGACATAGAGCAAGCGTTGTATGCCTGTGGCGACCAGGAAGTGAGTTCGTCGAAGCTCGGGGAGATGGTTATGGAACGGTTGAGCCTGCTAAACGAAGTCGCCTATGTCCGCTTTGCCAGCGTATATCGCCGGTTTAAGGACATTGCGAGTTTCGAACGTGAATTGTCGGATATCCGCAAACGGGGTAAGGCCATTCCTCTCAAGGCGTAGGCAGTCATTGTCTACATCGTTTGTTCCGCCTGGGGCTTAGGCTCGTACTTGCAAAGATACGCTCTAGTGTGTAAAACGTAAGTACGGGGCGTAAGCCTGAGGGGGAGCGAACGACGCTTTGAGAGGCGGCGATACACTCTAAACAAATACAATTACAAAAATATTACATAAGGGGGATCGAAGGGTGTGAGACTGCCCTTCGGCGACAAAAAAAGTGAGGGTACTATGGGACAAGCCAGCAGTCTAACGGTTGGGCGGTTATTTACTCAGCCGAACAGCAAAGCCTATGACCAGCTTAAGTGGGTCAAGCAAGATTCAATTATTACTAATCCGACCACTAACAAGGCAGTCTTCGAGCAGAAGGGAGTGGAGTTTCCGACCGGATGGTCTCTGAACGCCATTAACATTGTGGCTCAGAAGTACTTCTGTGGTACTCCGGGGACCGCCGAGCGTGAAGGTTCGTTGCGTCAGCTGATCGACCGTGTAGTGGACACAATCACGCGTCAAGGTGTACAGGAAGGCTATTTTGAATCTGACACCGAGGCTGAAGATTTCCGTGAAGAGTTGAAATACGTGCTAGCTACACAGCGCGCTGCCTTTAATTCGCCGGTGTGGTTTAACATTGGTGCGCCGGATCGTGCCCAGCAGGCCAGCGCCTGTTTCATCCTTGGTGTCGAAGACACGATGAACTCTATCCTGAACTGGTATGTCGAGGAGGGTATGATCTTTAAGGGTGGCTCCGGCGCCGGTTTGAATCTGAGCCCGATCCGTTCCTCATTTGAAGCGCTTGGCAAGAGCGCTGGTACAGCCTCTGGCCCGGTTAGCTTTATGCGCGGCGCTGATGCCTCCGCTGGTTCGATTGCCAGTGGCGGTAAAACCCGTCGGGCTGCCAAAATGGTTATTTTGAACGCCGACCACCCGGACATTGAGACGTTTATTTGGTGTAAGGCGATCGAAGAGCGCAAAGCTCGCGTACTACAGGAAGCCGGCTTTGATATGAGCCTGAACGGCAAAGACGCTTTCAGTGTGCAATATCAGAATGCCAATAACTCGATGCGCGTAACTGATGACTTCATGAAAGCGGTCGTGAACGATGAAGACTGGGACTTAAAGGCGATAACTACCGGCAAGGCGGTTAAAACGGTAAAAGCGCGTGATCTGTTCCGGCAATTTGCGCAGGCCGCACACGAGTGCGCGGATCCGGGCATGCAGTACGATGATACGATCAACCGTTGGCACACTGCCAAAAACGCTGGCCGCATCAATGGCTCCAACCCGTGCTCCGAATACATGCACCTCGACAACTCGGCCTGTAACCTGGCCAGTTTGAACCTGCTGAAGTTCTTGCGCGACGACAACACCTTTGATATTGAGGCCTTCAGGCATACGGTTGAACTGGTCTTTACCGGTCAAGAGATACTAGTAGGTTATAGCTCGTACCCCACAGAACGTATTACTAAGAATGCCAAAGCGTACCGTGAACTGGGTATCGGCTACGCTAACCTCGGTGCGCTGCTCATGGCTCAGGGACTGCCATATGACAGCGCGGAAGGCCGTGCTCAGGCTGCTGCTATCACTGCCTTAATGACTGGTCACTCGTACGCAGTGAGCGCTAAGCTCTCTAAGCGTGTCGGCCCGTTTGCCGGCTTCCGTAAGGACCGTGAGTCTATGCTGAATGTACTGCGCATGCACCGTGCTGAAGTATCAAAGATTGATGCCAGCCTGGTGTCGGAAGAATTGCTGAGCGCTGCGGCGACTGCCTGGGACGAAGCGGTCGAGCTTGGCGAGCTGTATGGCGTACGTAACTCGCAGGCCAGCGTTTTGGCGCCCACCGGTACTATCGGCCTCATGATGGACTGTGACACCACTGGCATTGAGCCTGATTTCGCCCTCGTGAAGCATAAAAATCTGGTAGGCGGTGGCTCAATGGCTATTATTAACCAGACAGTACCGCGCGCTTTGAAGACGCTTGGCTACACCCGCGAAGAATCTGACGCAATCGTAGCGCATATCTTTGAGCACGGGAGCGTAACCGGCGCACCGCACCTGAAGCCGGAGCATGCTAGCGTCCTGTCTCTTATACACATCTCCGAGCCCACGAGACGGAG
>JARIHB010000004.1 GCA_029288515.1 Candidatus Saccharimonadota bacterium
GTACCAGTGAGGCAATCCACCATAACGCGCCAGGGCCAAGCACCGATGAAGACCAAATGCGCCGCCTATGGAAGCCGATGCGTGACACAGCCGGCCAACTGCCGGGGTACCATCTGATAACCGCACACGCGCAAGACCCCATTGATCGTGCTGAGTTAGGGCACCCCACCTACGTTGAACATATCACAGTTATCAACCCGTTCGTCCAGATCATCCGCTAAGACCCTCCCGTAGACATCTACGCGAGCGCATGATATAAAAAGAAAAACCGAGGAGGGTATATGGAACACGACAGACCACCAAGCGGCGTAGATTTTTTCACCGGCACACCAGAACAAATAGCTGCCGGCTTTCGGCAAGCAGTTGCCAACTTTCTGGGGACAACAACTGCAGACGATGACGTAGCCCAGGCGTTTGAAAGCGTCGGGCGAGGTAATTGGGGCTTTATTCTGGCCGATAACGATGAGTGGGAATGGCCGCCTGATGCAGGCTACGGCGGACCGCAACGGGTGCTCGTTGATGCATCGCAGCCCATTGATGCCCAGGTTGTATCGGATAGGGCTTTTTTCGGTAACACACACCAACAGCAGGCACTGCTTATGAGCGGCAAAGCCTTCGTTACTGCCGGCGAGGGCATACACAGATTGTGGCAGCCGGTTATGGGCCCGACGGGCCAATGGCCATTGTTCCGCCTCTATTACCTGATGGGCCATGACGACCAGAGGAGCGGTGACATGATATGTCCCACGGCCTACGCCTTACCGCCGCATCTGCGGCTACGCGCGTAGAACGCACGTTATATCCAACAGAATAGACATAGAAAAGACCTCGCGCGAACGAGGTCTTTTTCTATGGTGGGCGGGGAGGGAATCGAACCCTCACGAGCAATGCTCACAGGATTTTGAGTCCAGCGCGTCTACCAATTCCGCCACCCGCCCGAAAAATGCCGGGGGCATTTTTTGTAGACTCGAGCGAAGCGTCGGTCTACAGCACGATAAGCGTATGTCTCAACCAGCTGTGGTTTGTTGGTAGGCTTACAAGTGGCAATTGTACTATACTTATAGGGATAACGCGAGCATTAGCGCATAATTTTATGAACCCGCTATTTCCTGACGAGCCAAACCAGCCATCTGCCGGCACTGTCGGCGCAGGCTATGTGTTGCCGCGCAATCAACAGACAACGGTCCGGCCTGACGACGCCAATACCGGCAACAGCCCAGCCGTCGAACTTATCCGCAATAAAATAAACGCCCTATACGAAGACGAACCAAGCGCCCGTGCCGAAATAGCCGAAGCCAAAACTGCCGCCGCACCGCGCTCGCGCCACCAACAGTTTATGTACGACCTGAGCGCATCAGGCAAATCGCTGGCCGAAATCCAAACTGCCTGGCATGCCTACTACCAGGGGCTCACCGACACCGAAAAGCACGAGGTATGGCAGGAATTTTATGCCGCCAATAACCAGCAGTCGGCATACACCCGCTACGTACAGCAGCGCGCCGCTACGCCTAAGCAGCACACCTCTCAGCCGCAGCCAATCCCAACTGTACCGACTGCGCAGCCACCGCTTCCAGCCGCAACTGTTGTTACGCCCACGGCGCCATCATTGCCACGACCAGCCGTGCCGCGCGCTCATCACCATGCAGCGCCCGTGCATGGTAACATCATTGTGGCCGAAGGTTTTTCCCCCGAACCACTGTCCGACAAACGCAGTTTTGCTACTATCAAAAAACAGGTAACTAAACGCGCGCAAGCCAGTTACACAGCCCAGCTCAAAGCCCGGCAGCATTTGCAATCGCTGGCCTTCGGGCTCGGTATTGGATCGTTGGTGCTGCTGGTGCTG
>JARIHB010000086.1 GCA_029288515.1 Candidatus Saccharimonadota bacterium
AGATGTGTATAAGAGACAGATCTTATGTTGGAGACGTCCACCATCATAAAGAATAACTTTAAAGCGGAGTTTTGCTTATTTGGTATAACAGACCCGTCCAACGACAGAAAAATTTTAGTCATCGGCAGCGATAAACGGGACATTTCAAAAGAAGATTTTATAGCAAGCCGGCATACGCTACCGCATCTGGATTCGAATATAATCGTGACAGATGATTTGGGTTTGGAGCATAGTAAGTTGAAGAGCTCTTTAGACGGGAATCACGTTGCGCTTATTGTTCGCCTTACAGGGGGAGCGGAGAAGTCAGAGAGCCTCGGATATCTGATCGTTGGTAATAAAAAGAGCGGTAACCCTTATAATACGCAAGATATAAAGATGGTTGATATCATCTCAAACGGGCTGGTTGTGGCGCTCCAGAATGCCATGCGTTTTGAAGAGATCCAACACTTTAACGCCACCCTCCAGGACAAAATCGACAAGGCTACCCGCCAGCTCCGTCACACTAACGAAAAACTCCGCAAGCTCGACGAAACAAAAGATGACTTCATCAGTATGGCCAGCCACCAATTGCGCACGCCGCTCACCAGTGTAAAGGGCTACGTAAGCATGGTGCTGGACGGCGATGCCGGCAAGATCAGCCCTCTGCAGCGCAAGCTCCTTACCCAGTCGTTCATCAGTTCGCAGCGTATGGTGTATCTTATCTCTGATTTGCTCAATGTATCGCGGCTGCGTACCGGCAAGTTCGTTATCGAGCCGGTTCCTACTAATTTAGCCGATGTGATTGACGAAGAAGTGGAACAGCTGATGGAAACGGCCAAGGGCCGTAATCTGGACCTGAAGTTTAACAAGCCTGAACATTTTCCCACTGTAATGCTGGACGAAACCAAGATCCGTCAGGTCATTATGAACTTTATAGATAATGCAGTGTACTATACGCCCAGCGGCGGGCATATCGTTATAAATCTGATTGATAAACCAAAAACCATCGAATTTAACGTGGTAGATGACGGTATTGGCGTGCCGCGCCACGAGCAGCACCATTTATTCTCGAAGTTTTATCGGGCGCCTAATGCCAAGCGCGCTCGGCCCGACGGTACCGGGCTGGGGCTCTTTATGGCCAAGAAGGTGATAATTGCCCAGGGCGGCGCGATTATATTCAAGAGCCAAGAGGGCAGGGGTAGCACCTTTGGCTTTACGTTCGCTAAGGACAGGGTAGCGGTAGACGCTAAGCTCGCTGTATAACACCTTATATCCCGCTGCTATAACATTTTCCCTTGCCGTTTGTATATGTATCCTGGTAATATGGCAGGAAAAGCAAAATACTGGGTTGGGATATTGACATATTAATACTGTTATGGTAATATAAAACCCGAAGCACATAGGAGGTGGTTCATATGTCTATTATTACAGATATTACCGAAGTAGTTCGCCCTACTGCAAAGCATGTAGTAGCCGGCGGTATCTTCGCCCTGGCACTTGCTGCAGCTGTCGGCCTTGGCCTCAGCACTCGTCAGCACATTAGTGCCGCCAGCATCGTACGTGACGACGCTGTTAACTCAATTGACAACGCTAACGCCAATGGTGGTGTTGGCGCTGCCGACGCCAACGAGTTGATCAAAGACATCAAGGATGGCAAGCCCTCCGACCTGGCGACTATTTACAGCGCCTTTGGTCTGAGTTCCAGCAAGTATGATGACTTTGCCAAGAACGCCAAGAGCGGCGTACTGTACCGCGACGGCCACGTTGAGGTAAACGGTGTAACGGTTATGACCGACACCATTACCATGGGCCGCACCAACATGGGCAAGCCTGCCAGCGAGCGCAAGCCGGTAACCATCGGCGGCAAGACGTACTACCAGAGCACCCCGAACGTATCGTTCGCCAGCGGCGTAAAGAGCCTGCCGGTTATGGTACTGTTCGACAGCAAGGGTGTTGCCCAGACAGTTGTTATGAATGCCTGCGGTAACCCGGTACAGGGCAAGCCTGTTACCCCGAGCGCTGCTTGTAAGGTATTGAACGCTACTCAGGACAAGACTAACCCTAACAAGTACACCTTCACCACCAACGCTACCTTTGCCGGTAACGCCAAGCTGCAGAAGGTTGTATACCACTTCTCAGACACTAACACCTCCGTTACTAAGAACAGTCTGACTGAAGTTGTTGACCACACCTTTGCCAAGGACGGTAAGGTAACAGTAACCGTCTACGCTACAACCCCCAGCGGCGCTGTTATTACCAGCAATTGTGAAAAGCAGATTACACACAGCGCGCCGATGGCTGTATGTACCGCATTAGTTGCCAGCGCTATTGACGACCAGAAGCAGAAGTTCCGCTTTACCGTTAAGACTGCCACCAAGAACGCCAGCGTTGAAAACGTTGACTTCACTGCCGACGGCAACACCACCACTGGTGTAAATGCCAAGGACGCCCAGGGTAACATCTACAAGGAATACACCTGGACTGACGGTAAGGAACACACGGTGAAAGCTACCGTTCACTTTACGACCATCGAAGGCGCCAAGACTGGCACCTGTGAGACCAAGGTAACGTCTAAGCAGACTCCGAAGTGTACCGTTCCTGGCCACGAAAACGAAGCCCCCGACTCTGAAAACTGTGGCTACTGTAAGGAAGGCATTCCTAAGGGTGACAGCCGCTGTAACGAACAGGTACTGAGCGCTACCACCGAGCTGCCGAACACCGGCGCTGGTAACATCGTGGGCGCCTTCACTGGTGCGAGCATTCTGGGTACCGTAGGTCACGTTATCTACAGCAAGCGCCGCGCCAATCGCGCTGCCCTCCAGGCCTAACGGCGAACAAGCCGCGCCGCCTGTGGATAAGCGGGTAGCAATGTTGTCAGCAATATGCTACAGTTAATCCTAACGAGCATTTGACTGACCGCTCTAAGAACAAAATCCCCCGGTATAGCTTTCCGGGGGATTTCCTTTTCTCCTCTGTTATGGTACAATATTTGAGTCCAAACAGCCGCGGACAGTTGCTCAATATGCTGTCCGCGTTATGGTCCCGTCGTCTAACGGTTAGGACACTGGGTTTTCATCCCAGCAACCGGAGTTCGATTCTCCGCGGGATCACCATTCTGAAATTACGCGATTTATTGAACTATTAAACAGATACAACATCCCCGCAGGCGGAAGCAGCGGGGATGTTTGTTTTTTGTAGCCACCTCTGTATAGAGTTTCGATTCACCTTGGGCTACAAATCTAAATTGGGGTATTATTAGGAGATGAAAATTCCCGCCACCGAGAGCAAACGCGCTCTGATAGTAGTTGACCTACAGCCAGCCATGCTTAAGCCCCACAACGAACATATCGTGGCCAGAATAGCGTCGCTGATTAAACAGGTTCCGTATGATAGTTACGTGGAAGCAGTCTGGCATTCAGGTGATGGGTCACTGTGGGGTGAGATGATGCATGTGGATCATCCGAAAGACGAAACCACTCATACGGTAGATGCGGTACATAAGCTGCTGGCTCCGCACCGTCCACTACAAGTCACCAAAACTTCACGCTCAGTCTTCATGGGTGATCAAGACGTAGCAGCATATCTGCGTGATCTGGGCATTGAGGAAGTGCACCTGGTAGGCGCTGAAACAAACGATTGCGTCTTTGCTACTGCTATGAGTGCATTTGACTCGGGCTTTCGGCCATATGTGCTGGAAGAATGTTGTGAAGCACTCTATGAAGGGCGGCACGATCAAGGGTTGCGGCTACTGCGTTACCAGAAATTGACTAACAACTCATGCCTAGCTGAAACAATCGAAATTGAGTTAGAACCTAAAGCATGACTACCTATTATGAGGTCAAGATCAGCGCCGAAAATCAAGAGCAAGCAGGCACGATTCTAAACTCCCTACTTGAAAGGAAGCTCGTTACTGGCGGCCAATTTATTGCTACACCGGCACGCTTTCTTTGGAAAGGCGAGATCACTGATATGCAGGAATATATCACTATCACATCGTATACGACCGACAAGCACAAAGATGCTGTTATTGCCGACGTTCGCGCAACGAGCGCCGAGGAGGTGCCAATGATAACTTTTATTGCGCCGAATGATCTGAACCAAGAATTACGAGACTGGATAGATCGGACGCTGGCGTGATCCATCCCATTTAGAAAGCTAATTCTTTAAGCTGTTCATCCAACCGCTCTAACCCCTCCCAAAAATAGTTCGCGGAAGCACCCCGCAGGCTCACCATAACGGAGCTACAGATATAAAAGAGTCCGAAACTTTATCGCTTCGGACTCTTTTACTTTTATAATCGGAATCCGATTCTTCTGGACTCCCGCCCTAACTAGCCCGCGATGAGGTGTGATGCTTGCAATGCTTTTTCTGCTGTTGAGTCACCATGTACTACCATTCGTAAGGCTGTCGTCATCTCCTTTCCGTTGTCATTGTTGAAGACATTTCGCCCGATGCATACGCCTGCTCCACCAGCCAACACACTATCATGCGCTTTTTGCAGGATTGCTTTGTCAGAGACCTTCGGACCGCCAGCCATAATAACCGGAACTCCCGACGCACTTTCGACAACCGTTTTGAAGCTATCAACGCTACCGGTGTATTGTGTTTTGATAATGTCGGCACCAAGTTCAATGGCAATCCTGACGGCGTGGCGTACCAGTTCCGCATATTGTTCGGGTTGTTTACGGAGCAGGTCGTAATAATTCTCATCCTCGCCATTTTCTTTTTCCGTACGTGGGTACATGAGGGCCATTAACGGCATACCAAAACGTATGCAGTCCCGCGAAATATCGGCCAGATTTTTTAGCATTTCTGATTCGTACCGCGAGCTTACATTGACATGAACTGCCACGCCGTCCATACCCATCGATACTGCCTGTTCAACGCTGCCAATGAGTACCTTTCGAGTGTGGTTCTGACGTATCGTGCTGGCGGTCATGTTCATAATACAAGGCGTATCCTTAAGAAGATCGGCGTGCCGGGCGAACAGACCATAAAATCCCATAACAGCATCGGCTCTACCTGCGATAATCTGTTTAATCTTAGCCTCTACATTACGAAGGCCGCCCTCAGGCCCGGAAAGTAAAATGTCATCCAATGGTATAATAACCGTCTTACGCGTTGTTTTGTGCAGGATTCTAGATAGGCGTACAGACTTGCCGTTCATAATTCGCTCCTAGGTTAATGATTGTATTGTACGGCAGCTGACGTATACTATGATACTCAGATGAAACAGAGTGTATTTATTTTTGATGTTGATGGTGTATTGAATGATCTACAGGTGTATAAGCCGGATGCACGCATTATTACTCGCATTGCTGAATTACTCGATAGCGGCACATTCGTTGCGATAAACACAGGACGTGGCTATGCGTGGATAGAAGAAAACGTGGTGCGGCCATTACGCGAAGAGCTAAAGGTTATAGGATCACTTGGTCATTTTTTTGTCGCTGTCGAAATGGGTGGCCTTGGGGTTGAATTCAAGAATCGCACTGAGTATAGAACAAAGAGTGCTTTTAGCTTGTCCCAAGAACAGATTGCTCAAGTGCGCACTATATTTGAGGCGCACCCAGAGTATACAGATAGACTCCACTGGTATGACAAGGAGTCGATGGCCACGCTTGATAAAAGCGGTACGACTTCTATGGAGGCATTTCGTCCTGCACAAAAGGCTTTGACGGCAATATTGCAGGACATGTTTAAGGGCCAACATGTAACGGTCGCTAATAGCAACGATGCTGTCGATGTCCATGCCCCTGAAGCGGGTAAATGGGCCGGCGCTCAGCTGATATACGAATGGCTACGCCGCAGCACTGAGATTAAACACGACCATTTTGTCTGCTTTGGTGACAGTGCAGTTGATTATCAAATGGCGCGTTTCTTTGCCGAGCAAAGCCACGATACTGTTTTTGTATGTACGGGCATGGCATTTGAGTGTGACGAAACCCCTAAAAATCTCAAAGTTATCAAGACGAGCATTCCTTACAATGAAGGTGCTTACTTATATCTAAAAAGCCTTTTTGTTTAGCTTGCCTTATGAATTATAAATTGGCATAATATCAAAATATGAATGAATCTGATTCGTCTTCCCAAGCAGAGGTGTGGCCGCCGCAAGATGAGTATGTAGCGCTGGCTAGTATAGCGTCACACCACGTACGTGCGCACTATGACCAAGTAACCGGCGTTGACCGTATGGGACCGGTAACCGTGGGACAGCACCTCGTACCGTTGGTGGATGGCGTCCTTGAAACGGCTATGCGTGAAACCGCAGGCCGGGGCGCTGATGTAAAGATTCACTTTGACTTTATTGATAATGACCATCCGGGCAATGGCGTAAAACTGGGAGTTGCTTACGATGGCGAAGGTCCGTCTCCTGAAGCATTTGAGGACGAGACAACTGATTTAGCCCGCTTACGACGCCAAGCCGTTGAAGCCGGTGGCAGTCTAGCGCTTACGCAGTATGATGAAGATAGTACACCGCGCATTGAGCTGACCTTCCCTTTTTGGCCGAGCCAGGATTAGCTGTGGGCCTCGATGCACCAGCAATTAGATGCCAGATCGAGGGAATGGCATCTGCGTTAGGAGTGGGCACTGAGCGGTTGATTGCGGTAGCGGGAACAGTGTTGGCACTCCATGGTATCCGGCCAGCTCATGACATTGACATATCGGTTGATGACGAAATCTTACCCTTGATTTGCGAAAGGTTCCCCGGTGAATTGCGGCATGGGGCATGTAATAGCATACTATACGCTACCGGTATATGGGAGATTGGCAGCGGTTGGGGTAACTGGCCGCACGCCGGCATCCAGGATAAAACAACCGTCATAGGCGGTGTCCGCCACATTGACCTTGCCTACGTAGCCTACTGGAAATCACGGCAGGAACGAGAGAAGGATAAAGACGATATGTGGTTGATTGCCAGGTATATCAGTAGGATCACATCAACCGGTAGCACACAGCAAAGAGAATATGTAGAACCAACGCTCCGCCTGCTGCGGGACGGTACTCCTGAACTAAGTCCTCCAATTAATGTGCCCTTGTAGGGGTGCTTATTCTTTCGCGCTAAACCGTTACTGTATCTTGATGTTGCCCCGTGCAATATCCGCTGCGTTAACCCGGTAGAGCGGGGTAGCGCTATTAGGATTGTCGCCGAGGTTAAAGATTTGGAGCTGGAACTGATCGGAAGCAGCGGCGCTTAAGCGTTCGCCATCAACGCCAGTAACCCTAAAAGTGACCTGCGTCGTCGTGCTGTCTATGGTTACGTTGGCGGTCCCTTGGAAGATGCCGGTACTGTTATTTGTACCCTGGGTAGTCAGCCAGCTTATCTGGGTAGCGTTAAGGTTGAGGTCGTGGCAATTGGCCGCTTTGCTCGGGTTGTTACAGTGGGTGCCAGTACTGTAGCTAAACTGCATATCGCTGTTAGCGTTGATTTGGCCCTGGTTGTTGTACTTCACACTAAAACCGAATTTTGCCGTATCGGTTTGGCTAGAGCTGATGAGTCCTGGTAGTACATCTCCATTGCTGAGGTGCGGCACGATGGTGCGCTTGCCTGTGAATTTAGGGCCGGAGGGGTCGTAGACTACCAGGTAGTCAGACACCGGAGTACTCCAGTTGCCTGCGGTATCTTGTGCCCGCACGCTTATTTTGTACACACCGGTTGGGAAATCAGTACCAAAAGTGGCGGTAAGATCTGCGCTGGTGATTGCCCCGCCACTGCCTGTCTGTTCATTGCTGAGCGTCATGGTAGCTCCATTACCTTGGCCTGGATCGGTGTCGCCGATAAAATACTCGGCCTGCGCTATACCGGACAGATCGTCTGTTGCAGGAACGGTGAGGGTGGTAGTGCCGGTGGTTGGTTTGGGGTTATTCGACCAAGCGGGCGTGCCAAGTGCTGGTGGTAAGGTGTCGGGGTTGGTGGGCATCGAGTTGGTTGTAACGAATACCTGGCTGTTACTAACGCCAAAGTTCGGCGCGGCTGTCGTGAAGGCAATCACCGTACCGTCGGCGCTGAAGGCCGGCTCCTGGACTTCAGCGTCCGCTGGCATGCCGAGGGCATTATTGCTTACAGCCTGCCTCGTGTCTGTGGCTACATCGTAGACGTAGGCTTGTGGCGTATTGGGACAATCTCCGAGCATTTCACCGGGGAAAGAGTCTACAATAACTGCGAGTGCGCCATCTGCGGATAGCCCGCTACCGCTACCGCAAAAGCTAACATTAACGAGCTTTTTAGTAACATGGCTTTCAATGTCACTTCTAAACAAACATGTATTATTGTCTCCGCAGCCTGTGCCAGTGGCCAAAACGTACCGGCCATCGTAGGACATAGAGCGCTGGAAGGTGAAGGATTGTCTATCGTCTACAGAGCCGTCAGTATAAAACCGCGCCGGCATAGATGTATCTGTTGACCTGTCGTACACCATAAGCTGGCCGGGCTGGGAATTAACGGTGGGAGGCATCAGGCGGGCCTGGGAATATACGATTCTGTTCCCATCGCCGGAAATTGCCAGTGCTTGAGGCACTTCGTTCGGGAGTTCTTTTACCGTTCCATGCACCATATCCTTAATATAGATAGAGGGGAGTATCTCGGTTCCATCTTCATTGCCCCCTTGTGAATTAGACATGAAAGCGGCTACGCTGCCGTCGTAAGAAAGGGAAACAGAGCCGTAGGCACCAAAGGGGTATATCCGCTGCCCGTTAGCGTCAACCGAAGCGGGCACTGTGATACCGGTGTCAAGATCGCGTATGTACACAGTGAACTTACCTGACTCAATGCCGTGTGAATCGGGATCCATATTATTGGCATTGGTCATAAAAGCAACATGCCGTCCATCGCCGCTTAATGTGAAGCCGCTCAGGGTGCCATTCTCTTGCTGGCCATTGCTGTCAACGGAAGCTAAAACAGTCTGCCCTGTTACGCGGTCGTGCACGTATACCGCATCGCCATAGGGATCGGCTCCCTGAGTTCCTAAATTAGTGCCGTGTGAATTAAACGCCACATAGCGGCCATCTGCTGAAATAATCCCACCAAACGATAAGTCGTTTGCCGGGTCGCCGTTTGTGGCTTTAGATACCAGTTCCGGCGGCGTTGCCTCGGCACCTGCATGTCCAACGGTGAACCATGCTGCCTGCGCCAGCACGGTTGTGAGTGAAACAAAAATGAACAGTAACTGTTTCGCGAGCGGTTTAACTTTACCAAACATCTTCAGAAGTCCTCCATTCTGACCTCAGTATACTGCTCGTGCTAAGCTCTGCTCAATAGATATCAAGGCCGGTGCCAACCGGCGCGTCGGTTAAACCCAGCGTCTTTAAAACATGCTTCGTACCTTCGTAGTAGCCGAATATATTATCGTCTAAGCTGAAAAGCTCTTTGTATAAGCCTGGTTTTACGCCGTCCACTAAGCCTTTTACTCGTTCCCGGGCGTCAGGATTTATGATAAGGTCACGCATCGCCTGCCGCAGCCCCGGTGCGCGATTGTCCAGAAGGTCGAAGCCAAGAGCGGCTATGCTTGATTGGCTGGTATACATGTGAGCTGGCTCGTGGGCAGTATCCTCAGCCCCATCCTCATCCTGCTGTACACTTAGGCCGGTCATATATTTATAAGGGAGCATAAGGCGGCCGGTCTGCTGGCGTATATATGGCGTGTTGTTGTAGCCATTGGAGTGGCCCACGGCCGGCCAGTCCGATCCATACGGCTGGAGTATGTCGTCGTCCAATATCTCAGTGTTGTTAGATGCACCGAGCAGTAAGCTGCCCTCAATTGCATAGCTTTCAATAAAACCGTTTGCCAGGTAACTGGCACCTGGAACGATAACGCCATTCTCCTGCGCTGTCACGTCATTAAGGTTACCGTAAGGAAGCTGGGCGATCCGGTACGAAGCGTCGTGCTTTAAGAACCGCGCTAGGCGCGGCAGGTGATCTGCTGTTACTATCACATTCTCTGCCTGGGCAGCTGCCATAACGCCTCCGGCCAGGCACGTACGAATCATAAAACAAGGGCCATATGAGCGCGCAAGGGCTTCGTCCACTCCTATAACGACGTGACGACCACTGTCTGCGACGCTCATTAGAACGTTTACTCCGATAGTTTTTGAAAAATCTTCCTCACGTATTACATGAAACAGATCGCCGGATGCGCGTTCACCAAAATCCCTTACCAGCAGCTCCTGGGCGTCCTGTATCTCCCGGGCAAATGTAGGGTTCAAATGCGGGGTAGTTGCTAGCACGTCATCCATCCGCTGTCTCTTCGCATCAAGATATTCCCGTGCTTGTCTGACTGCCTCACGGCCAGCTTCAGAAGGGTGGTCGCCCCTCACGGCCGTATTGCCGATAAAGTGAATCTGCTTTACGTTCCAGGAAGCAGGGTCAGAGCCGGATGTTTCTTGAGATGTGTCACCGCTCCCCGGGCTATTGGTAGGCAGAAAGTCCATAGCAGTGAGCGGCTGGGTCTCGCTATACAGTCGGTTTAAAAAATCGGCGGGCAGCTCTGGGCTGTTATCGTTAGCTTCATCAGGTATTTCAGACATACCCAGATGATAGCCCACCTCATGGTATCGCTCAAGTAGCCTTCAGATTGGCACGAGCGGCTGTTTGTACGAAGCCGGGAAAACCTTGTCAACTCACTAGGCACGGCTTACAATAGCTTCATTATGCTGCACAACAAAAGGGTTCGCACTTGGTCCGGCTTTGTAGACAGCTCTCGCGAGTAGCGAGAGTGTAGCAGCGGTTACGTAAAAGTCATTTTCTGCCTACCTCTCGGGTAGTTTTTTATATAAGGAGGTAGAGAATGATAAAAGTCCGTATATCTGATGTTGTAATTGCTTTATATATTTTCGGCGTAATGGCAGCCGAGATGATGGGAGCAAAAACCTTTTCTCTTTTGAACGTTAGTTGGCTGCATCTGAGTGCAAGCGCTGTCTCTT